>CAYNUR010000360.1:0-1502 GCA_964400435.1 uncultured Candidatus Peribacteria bacterium | reverse complement strand
ATTGTACTCTAAATAATCTTTATAGACATTTTTTATCAACAGTGCTCTATTATAAAGGCAAGAGCACTGTTGATAAAAAATGTCTATAAAGATTATTTAGAGTACAATGATGCAGATTTTGTAACAAATTTGTACGGTTACACCGAAGATTGTGAGAGAGTCTATAATTGTGGTTTGGCAACAGCTCCAGTAAGAGAAATATATGATTTTCTTCTTCAGGAAGAGATTTATAGAAATGGATCTTTGATACCTTCAAGGAACGAAAAAAAATCATTTAATGTAAAATGGAGCTTAGCTTGGAAAAATTTGAATCAAATGAGAGGTCTGACTGCAAAGGAAAAATGTTTTGCATGGAAACTGCAGCAAGATTTGTTACCGGTAGAAGGTGCCTAAATTTGCTTGCTAATAACCAAGTTTGTGTTGACACCCAAACATTGGAACATGCATTTGCAACATGCAGTAGTGTACTTGATATTTTTGAAAGTCTGTCAAAAGTGCTTGAAAAATTATTAAATCGGTCAGTGGGTTTAAAGGAACTGATTACATTTTCATTTAATACCAGAAGCAAGAAAAGACTTGTAAGTGCTCTTTGGTTCTCTGTTAAGGTTCTGTATAGGATTTTCCATGAGAAAAGTCACAATAAAAGACAAATCTTGTATGATGTCATAAAGGAACTTGACTGTAATTTAAGCTTAAACAGAAATATAGGCTCAAAAAATGAAGTGATTTTCTTGAGGCAGGTCATTGATAGCCATTTAGTTTAGGAGTGAAAGAAGTTTGACAGAGCACTGGAACTGATCTAAATTCCCTGGATAAAAACAAGATCCGGTGGGGAATTTTTGTTTTTACTGGTTGGGGTAAAAACAAGACCCATGGCAACCAGTTTTTGTGATCCATTTGTGACATTTGCGTCGTGAAATGGGTCACACCAAAGTAAAATCTAATGTGTAATTTAAAAGTGAAGGTGCTCTGTTAAACTGAAGGTAGACATAGTTAAGACACCTCAATGATTGTTAATTAAAGTAACACTGTTTAGCAGCATCTCTTAGGAGGAGCAAGAACCTTGCAGTACATGGACCACTCTAACATCTACATCCAGAAGGAGGTGAAGAAGCAGATCCACCAGAATGAGGACAAGAACATCCAGGTTGAGGAGCTGGATACTTGGATCTGTGAGCAACATTTAAAGATTAAGGGAAGACTTAAATAAAAGGGCTCCTCAACTCCCTGCTCCCCAAAGAGATCACAGCTTCCCCTCCCACACTCCTCTTGATGCAATGCCAGGGGTTGGTGGCCTGGACCATGCAGTGATCAGTGCTGGGGATAGGGGGGGTGACGTAGTTGTAAAAAATGTATATATGTAATAAATGTTTGATAGTTAAAAAAAAAAAAAAAAAAAATCGAAAATTGAATGACTGACTCCAAAATCTCACATCCAGAATCTCAAATCCACAGAAATCTGAAATATGCTAAAATCTCAAATCCAAAATCTCAAATCCTCA
>CAYNUR010000359.1:0-1503 GCA_964400435.1 uncultured Candidatus Peribacteria bacterium | reverse complement strand
ATCTCAAACGAATCATATTTAATAACATTCGACAAAAGAATGGAAAAGGCTTACAAACAACTAAAATCTTAGCTATATTGTTCATATGAAAGTCAGAATTTTAGAACAAAAAGAAGAAAAAATGTGGGATGAATTTGTCAAAAAACATCCTCAAGGAAATATTCACCAAGCTTCAACTTGGGGACACTTCCAAAAAACAATTCCAACACGTGGAAAGTTTTGGATAATCGCAATTGAAGAAAATGATAAAATTATTGCCGGAACACTTTTAATTAGGTCATCATTACCAAAAGAATATACTTGGCTTTATTCTCCACGTGGACCGCTTCTTGACTATTCAAATTCTGATCAGTCAGTTATTAATAAGCAAATAGAACTTATAGTTAGAGAAGTAACTAAAATTGGAAAATCTCAAAACTCAGTTTTCTACCGCATCGATCCCCTTTTGATTAAAGATAAAGATTCACAATTCAAACCAGAAAAATTCAAAGAAACCTCACATGGTTTTCAACCTGAACATACTTTGATTATCAATCTTGAACAAACTGAGGAAGACATTCAAAAGGACATGAAACAAAAAGGAAGATACAACATTCGAGTTGCTGAAAAGAAGGGAGTAGAAATCCATAAATCTGATCCTAAGGACAAAGATCAATTCGCCAAAGATATTCTCGACTATTATAAAATTCTCCAAGAAACTACAAGAAGAGACGGTTTCCATGGGCATCAATTAGATTTCTATAAAAACATGGTAGAAATGCTTTCTGAAAACAATATTGGGGCAATGTACCTCGCAAAATACCAAGGAAAAACCATCGCTGGCCTCATCGCTACGTTTTTTAAAGAAACAGCAATTTATTATTACGGAGTTTCCAGTAATGAGAATCGAAATGTAATGGCTCCATATCTTTTACAATGGAAAGTAATCCAAGATGCCAAACAACAAGGATTTAAGAAATACGACTTTTTTGGCATTTCACCACCAAATTCCCCGAATCATCCATGGGCTGGAGTAAGAAGATTCAAGAAAAAATTTGGAGGCCAAGAAGTCTCATATTATCCAGCAATGGATTACAGTTTAAAACCTGTTGTTCACAAGCTTTACAAGTTCTACAAAGAGGCAAAAAAGAAATTAAAATAGTATCAACTTTCTAACCGATAGGCTGCTTGATGAAAAGTGCTTTTTTTGCTATAATATCTAGAAACAAAAATCAAAAACAATGATCACTATCGACGCTCTAAAAAGCCAAGAGTTAAAAGAAAAAGTAAAAAAATCTTTAAGATTTCAAGCTTTACCAAAAGTTGAACAAGAATCTTTGCTCTATATGATGAGCTATCTTCCAGAAAGTTTACAAGAAAAATCTTTAAACAAATTTTTTGCTGAAGAGAATAGAAATGAGCAAAAAGTTAGACGAGCCAAGCATAAAGCGTATCTACAATTCATGGAGAGTTTCAAGCTTGCTCAATTAAAAATAGACAAAATAGCAGCAAAAGATAAAGAAG
>CAYNUR010000358.1:1215-1506 GCA_964400435.1 uncultured Candidatus Peribacteria bacterium | reverse complement strand
CCCTATAAACCAGCCATTTTCGCCGCAAATTCCCTACGCAACGGAACAGGGAAATTGGTCGGCGGAACAGCGTATTTTTTTGGTTGAACAGGGAATCTGAATGGACTTCTAACCCGGCCAGGATCCCAGCCGGCCTGCACTCTTCAACGGCTCGTCCGGCCGAATAGATCGATGAGCTCGTTGAATTTCTGACGCTGGTCGGCCGGGTCGCCGCTCTCGATGGCTTCGGCGACACAGGCATCGGCGTGTCCCTTAAGCAGCTCGTCCTCAACTTTTTTGAAGGCGGCTTTG
>CAYNUR010000358.1:0-1205 GCA_964400435.1 uncultured Candidatus Peribacteria bacterium | reverse complement strand
ACGGCCTGCATCTGTGTGAGGATATCGATGCAGTAGCGGTCTTCCTCGATCATACGCTGAATACCGCGGACCTGGCCTTCAACGCGGCGAAGCCGCGTGAGGCAAGATTTGTGTCGTTCGCTTTTCATTTGACGATAAATACCCCCTTAGGGTACCCTGTTCAAGGCTAAAGAAGGTTCAGGTACATTGGCTTTTAGGCTTCGGTCCTCTTTTGTTTCAGCTGTTCTGGCGCTTTTTGTCGCCGGAATTGTCTTCCCGTGCTGCTGCCTTGACGGCGCATCTGCAGCCGGTATGGAGGGCCATCACAACTCTGCCATGGCTGCAGAAAGCGGTATGGTCGACTGTGATCATGAGGCCACAAGTGATCTGCCCGATTGCCCGGGCTGTCCAGACTGTGATGCAGCAACCACGCTCGATAATGTCAGTCAAGTCGCGGCCAAGACGGTATCACCAGAATCTAAAGCCGACGTCGCGGCAATTGTCGCACAATCAGAACCGGCGCCACGACACGCCGTGCAAAGGCCTAATCCGGACCGCGGGCCACCCCTGCTGGCCGCGCGAACGCCCGTATCAATGAAGATCCAACTCCGACTTTGAGACCTTCCGGCGCCGCCTAGGGCGGCTGCTCAGCGTGCCGTGCACGATGCATGGCGCGTCAGCGTTGTGTTGACTGCCAACAAACCGGAAGATCTAAATGAATTACGTAGAGACTGGCCTCCTGCGGCTCGCCGCAGCAGTGGCAATGATAACAGTCGCCTTCAACTCGCCCGGATATGCAAGCGACGATCAGTTGCTCGGCCTCCACGAGGCGGTGACGATGGCACTGGATGCCAACGATCCCACCGTTCAACGATTTACCGCGCGTGCGGCAGCACTGGACGAACGTGCCGTCGCAGACGCACAACTCCCCGATCCCCAACTCCGGTTTGGGCTGGCGAACTGGCCGGTCGACAGCTTCGACTTCGAACAGGAACCGATGACGCAGATTCAGGTCGGCCTGCGTCAGCAGTTTCCCAGTGGGAGCACACGCTCCTTGACCGGTGATCGCAGGCGCGCCGAAGCGTCAGAACAACTGGCGGGCAGACGGCTTCAGGAACTGCAAATCGCACTTGATGTCCGCAACACATGGCTTGAGCTTTACTACTGGCTGGGTGCTCGGGACTCGGTGGACGAAAGCCGCACGGCGGTCGCCGAGCTTGTCGAGG
>CAYNUR010000357.1:0-1509 GCA_964400435.1 uncultured Candidatus Peribacteria bacterium | reverse complement strand
ATGCAGCACTTAATTCTTTGAAATACAAATCAGAGTTAGCTCTAGTGAGAAATCAGAATGTAGATATTACAAACTTTGAAGAAAATATTAATAAATTCAAAGAAGGATTTGCCAGAAATTATGAATTAGCTAGTAGACAGTTCAAAAAAGCAATCGATGAGATTGATAAAACCATGACACATCTCCAAAAAACAAAGGAAAACCTCTTATCATCAGTAAATAATCTTCGTTTGGCAAATAATAAGGCAGAAGATTTAACAATTAAGAAATTAACAAGAGGTAATCCAACAATGACTGAAAAGTTTGCTGAACTTGAAAAAGACAATAGTCCTAAGTCTTAAATTATGAATAAAGAAATTCAAGAATACAACGATTCTCAGAGTAAAACAGACAAAGAAATCTGCAATAAATTAGCATTTGAAATAAATTATATTCTATCAGAAGAAGAATCAAAAATCTGGCATGCCCATCCAGTCTGGTTCATTAAAGGGAACCCAATTGTTGGCTACAAAAAACTAAAAAATTGCGTCAGATTATTATTCTGGAGCGGGCAATCTTTTGAAGTAGAAGGTTTAGAACCAGAAGGAAGTTTCAAAGCTGCAGAAAAAAGATACACAAAACCAGAAGAAATTGAAGTCCCTCTATTAGAAAAATGGCTCAAAGAAAGCAAAAAAATCCAATGGGATTACAAAAACATAGTAAAACGAAAAGGTAAATTAATTCGATTAGTCTAAGTATGCAAAAACCGCTCATAAAATCAGTTTTAAGAGTTTCTCTTGGAGTAATTATGCTAATTATAGGTATCAGTCATCTGACATATTTAAAATCAGAATTTCATGCACAAGTCCCTAACTGGCTACCATTTTCCAAAGATTTAGTAGTAATTGTATCTGGAGTAGTCGAAATAATCCTAGGTCTAGCGATGATTTTCCTAGAAAAACACAAATCGAAAGTGGGAATAACCTTAGCAATATTCTTCATAATAATTTTCCCCGGAAATATCTCCCAATATGTAAATCAGGTTGATGCATTTAATTTAAACACAGACAGAGCCAGATTCATCCGCTTATTTTTTCAACCAGTTTTAATTTTCTGGGCATTATTTAGCACCGGTGCGATTAAAAAATTTAGGTAGAACTTTAGAGGTTAAGTTTCATCATTTTTACCAAGAATAATTCTAATTTGTCTTTGAAAATGTTTAATATACCGTTTAGCAGTCGCAGGCATTTTTAGAAAGTATTCAAGTGGAACCAAAGCAGATCCGATAAAGTCTTTTAGTAAATTTGCAGAAATAATTGTTTCTAATTCGTGAGATAGACCTGCCCCAGGAATATGTCTAACTATTGGTAATTTGGAGATTGAATTAGCTGCGTTTCTAGCATGATACAATTCATGCTCACGAATCATCTTGTGTGCACGCTCAGAATAACCAGTAGAAATAAAAACAATTCTAGATTTACTCAAAGAAACTCCTGGACCAAAGAACAAATTTGGGGGATATTCTTCCTC
>CAYNUR010000356.1:0-1510 GCA_964400435.1 uncultured Candidatus Peribacteria bacterium | reverse complement strand
AGGCAAAGGAATCAATTGCCGCTAGCATTAAGGCTTTAGAAGAGATTAACAATTGGAATCAAAAAGTAATTAAGGAAGAACTTGTAACAGTTATTAAAAATTTGAGTATTAAAAATGGCCAACTATTATGGCCACTAAGAGCAGCTTTGAGCGGCCAAGAGTTCTCCCCTGGAGTATTCGAAATCGCATGGGCACTCGGAAAAGAGGAAACTCTCAACCGACTAAATAACGCTCTCGAAAAAATTTAATTACACAAGCCATGAATTTCAATGAGATAGAAAAAGCAGTTAAACACCTTCAAAAAACATGCAAATGTCCTAAATGTAATAAAAAGTATCAAACTGAAAACATTAGCGTCATTGCAACCACATTAAGCGAAGGTCTTTTCGACGCATTTTGCGAAAACTGCGAACTATCAACAATGGTAACTATTGTTCTTTCTGCAGGAGTTGAAAACATTGCAGAACCATTACCAATGCCAAGAAGACATGAAAACGTTTCAGAAAACGATATCTTAGATATGAAAAATTTCTTATCAAGCTTTGATGGAAATTTCAAAAAGATCTTTAAACAAGGAAAATAATGAGATTTCTTGCAATTACATTACTATCTACTCTTATCCTATCAGCATGTTCACTTGCTGAAGAAGGACAAGAATCATTAAACAATATTCAAAGTGAAGCTGAAAAAATTGGCGAAGGATTTAATAATGCAAAAGATAAAGCAGAAGAAACAATAGACGATATCGGAACAGCTACAGATTCAGTAAAAGAAGTCTTTGAGTAGTCAAAAACTTAAATGTCAATTTCATTGTCATAGTTCATTAGATCCTGTTGATCGGATCGCTTATTCTCCATATCAAGCGATTGATAAAGCAGCAGAATTAAATTACGACGTCTTATCATTTACTCATCATCAACAATTCATTTTCGATGAAAAATGGCGAGATTACGCGAAAGAAAAAGACATTTTATTAATTCCTGGAGTCGAATTTGAGATACAAAAAAAACACATTCTTTGTATTAACGTCGATCAAGAAATAGAAAAAGTTGATAGCTTTAAAAAATTAAAAGAATATAGAAAATCACACCCAAATTGTCTAATCATCGCAGCACATCCTTACTTCCCTGGCAAATCAACATTAAAAAATCTTCTTGAAGAAAATATCGAACTATTTGATGCAATTGAAAACTCTTTTTGCTACACAAAACATATTGATTACAACAAAAAAGCAAAAGAAGTAGCAAAAAAACACAACAAAACCTACTTAGGAACTGCAGACTGCCATATTCTTGAATGTTTAGATATTGGCTATACAGAAGTCGAAGCTGAAAAAAACATCAAATCAATCTTCGAAGCTATTAAAAAAGGAAAAGTAAAAAATCATTTCACTCCACAACCTTATTTTAAATTGAGCAAAATCTTTTCCTCCATGATGTTGGGAAGTTTTTTAAGAAAGATCTCCAAGATTGGGAAAAAACATAATTGACAAAGGGGGGGGGGATAAACA
>CAYNUR010000355.1:0-1514 GCA_964400435.1 uncultured Candidatus Peribacteria bacterium | reverse complement strand
TAATATAATTAACTTTTAGTATAAAGCCAGTCATAAAAAATGAGAAAGGCACAAGCAAAAAAACTCCCTTTAGCGCCGGATCCTAGGTTCAATGATCCTATGGTTACCCGTTTTGTAAACTGCTTAATGTGGGGTGGAAACAAAAGCGTAGTTTTAAAAGCATTTTACGATGCTATTGATAAAGTAAGCCAAATGACCAGCGAAGATGGTTATGAGGTATGGAGAAAAGCGTTAGCAAACGTTACTCCTGCAGTAGAGGTTCGTAGCCGTCGTATCGGTGGTGCTACTTTCCAAATTCCTGCAGAGGTTCGTCCTGATCGTAAGATCTCTTTGAGCATGAAATGGTTGATCCGTTTCAGCCGTGAGCGTAACGGTCGTACAATCGCTGACAAACTTGCTAACGAGATCGTAGCAGCAAGTAAAGGTGAAGGTGGTGCTTTCAAAAGAAAAGAAGATACACACCGTATGGCTGAGGCGAACAAAGCGTTCTCTCACTTCAGAATCTAAGGCATAAGATTATTTATATATACAAAAGCCTGCTCTTACAAGAGTGGGCTTTTTTGTATTTCACTCATTCTTCTTTATATAGCACTGTATCGTGTGTAACAGCTTTGTTACAGTTATTCTACAACTTCTTTTATACACAAGCTATTCTATAAACCGAGGGTTAATATTATAGTGTATAAAATGTTAATACTTTGTAGCTCCTGTGTGTAAGGTCTTTTTAAGCATTAACTTCAGAGGTAGTACCATTTATGTTACCTGATAAATATTCAGTTATGTCATCGTCTCAAAAGATTATTCGATTAATACCTGCTATTACATTATTGATAGGTATACTTATTTTCAGCAATAATAAACTGTTGTCAAAAGATTCAGATTCCAAAGAGGATAAAGAAAGATATAAGACCGTTCGATATCAGAATAACATAGTGCAACTTGGTGAGCAGAAGGTATATCCCGGTTACTATGTAGAAACCCTACGTAAGCGTAGAATGATGTTTCTATACACACCACTACCTGATTCTATACCCTACAAGGATAGAGCAACAGGTGAGGAGTCAATTATTCCCGTTCCTGTAGATATTATTCCGGTATCGCTAAATGGTCAGCCTGTATTTGGGAGTGAGCGGTATTATGATATATTTAATGAGCAGAAACCATATACACCACCAACTCTTTTCGGTGATGAGCAACATCTGGAACAGTACCTGTTCAAGCATTTGGAGCAAGATCTTAATGGACTAGAAGATGGGCGATATGTTATTAACATAAATAACTTAGTGATAGATAATCAAGGTAGGGTAGCCTATTATGATGAGGTGGAAATTATACCGGATTATGCACCCGTTGAAGATAAGCCGATGATAAATGCACAACTTCAAAAAAACATTAACAGCCAAGTCGTAGAACTATTAGAAGCTGGTACTATCCGTTTTCAGCCTGCTGTGCAAGAGGGCAAGGCGATAAATGTACGCCTAAACCCTCAAGACTATCAGGTATTAGTAAAAGGA
>CAYNUR010000354.1:0-1521 GCA_964400435.1 uncultured Candidatus Peribacteria bacterium | reverse complement strand
GCTATTTATCAAGCAATTGAATTACAATCCAAGAATATTTCAGAAGAGTGTTTTGAGCAATTAGACATACAATTGCAAATTAAAAGGCAAGGACAGGAAAAATATGTTTTAGAAAATAAACCATTAGTTTATGTCAAAGACATAAGACAGCACTTGGAAATAATTATAAATAATGAAGCTTCTGAACAAGAATTTGAGGTTATGGAGGATGGCACAAAAAAAGTTGTTGTTGGACTGACAGCTGATGCAGGTGGTGGGTCTATGAAATTCTCAATCTCCTTGATGAATAATAAAGATGATATCACAGCCAAAGATCATATGATCTTAATGTATGAGGCAGCAGATACACTTACAAATACAGTCAAATGTTTGTCACAAGGACTTTATCAAGACATGATGAAGGCAAATGATTCAATTATAGTCATAGATAATCAAAAACACTTGATACATTTTCAAGGTGTTTTTGATTTGAAAGCTCAAGATGAATTGCTGGGTGCTCAGGGAAGTAGTTGTGTAAGTCCATGTGCAAAATGCATGGTTTCATTAAACCATCTTCAGAATCATGGTGGAAAAGAACACAGTAAAGAAAATTGTCCTGAAGTTAATAAAAAAAAATCATTCCAATATTATGCAGATGCATTTAAAAATGTTTTTAGAATGTCACATCGCAAAACGCTGGAAAAACTTGAAAAGGGTGATGATACCACAAAGATCACAACACTTGAAGCAATGCGAAAAAATGCTAACAAAACTGGCAGTGTCATTTCATTAAACTTGCTGCCATTTACTGGTATAATTGATATTGCTGACCCACTTCTTCATATTTATATGGGTCTTTGTAATGACAATTTAAATGGTATGAAGAAAGACTGTAGAATATTGGACAACACAATTGCCGCAGAGACTTCAGATAAATTGGAAAAAAACATTTCTCAATTTGAAGGTAGAGTTCAAGGAATGCAATCAGAAGCTAATGAGTTTTACACTTGTATTGAACAAGTTCAAAAAATATCAATAAAAAGGCTGGAAGATATTGTGAACAACAATGAATGGGAGGCAGAAAAAAAAGCTGACAAATTGTACAAGAATCAAATGAAGAACAGAGTAAAACCTTTTGAAGATAGAGAGGTTTGCAAATCAAAATATTGTCTGCTATTTCCAATAGATAGAAGGTTTGAAAATGACATGACATTTCAGTGCTCATCTTGTAAACAAGAAATGCATTATCTGTGTGAGGGTTTTACAGAACTTTCAGTGACAATTAAGAAAAAAAGGGAAACATACAAATGTCATAATTGCTGTGATTATAGAATGGAGGACATTGAAAGGAAATTTGAAAAGGAGATCGAATCAATGAAAATAAGTCAGAGGGAGCTGTTCACAGATATCAACAATTGGATTGGTAAAGTGAACCAGAAAAAATATGAGCTTGATTTGGTCAGAGGCCCAGCTGAACAGAAGCTGGAAGAAAGCTATAAAAACTTAAAGATAGCTCCAATGAGTTATCATGGAGGTTCATTG
>CAYNUR010000353.1:0-1521 GCA_964400435.1 uncultured Candidatus Peribacteria bacterium | reverse complement strand
CAGAAAGGTGGCGGGCCTTGACAATGTGTGTCTGGTTTTCCTCGGGGGACTCCTGTTTCCAGATGGACATTATGGCACAGGTGTAGGGTACTGCGGGGTAAAATGGGTCTGGGGGAAAATGGGTCATTTTTGATGGATTTCCAAATCTCATGCTTAAAATGCGACTTAAAAGGTAAATTTGGGAAAGTTATATGGTCCAATCTGTAGCTGAAGTATCCCTTGTTATTGGCTATGAAAGAAAAAAAGCCTAAACAGCATAAAAATTGCCTCCTGAAAGCATTTTAAAACTGTATGAAATCTTTTTTTTAAAGCATAAAAAAGACATCTGGAGAAACTTTGTAATCACACATACAGAAACAATTTTGATATTTTTTTGCAATGTATATAAATGTTGGTGATAGTAATAGCAACTATATTGATAATGATTTTTGATGTTTATCATCTCTAAATGTATAGAAATTTGCGTACATTTGGCCTGGGGTAAAATGGGTCAATATATGCTCTTTTACTCTCATACCTAGAATGTTCAGCCTGTACATGGAAAATGATAGAATTCAGAAAAATTGCATAGTGTGTGCAAGCACAGATTAGTGTGCAAGCACAGAAGTGTATTCTGGATCTATATTAACCGGGCTGGGCAGAAAATGACAAGAGAAATTGGTCCATGGCATTTGTCCAGCCCTCAACACTTACAAACAAATAAGCAAAATAAGTTCATGATTAGTTAATCCCATCTTCATAATCCTGGCAGTGGGGGTGTTGGAGACCTACAGGAGGGTGAGAGCTTTGTGATTGTACAGTATGAAGGATCTTATTTCCCTGGTAAGGTGCTTAACTTAGGCAAGAATTCTGTCACTGTTTCTTGCATGGTCAAGTCTGGTATCACAACTTGGAGGTGGCCAGCTCAGGAAGATGTTCATAAATATAATCCCAATGATGTTGTTAAACACATTGCTCCTCCTTCCAAGTGTAACAGTCGTGGATCTTACTCTGTTCCAGAGGCTGAAGAATACTGGGAGTGAAATCTTTATTCATTAAATGTATTAAGTTTTGGAACTTGAAGATTTAGAAAATAGTGTATTATTTTTTGTCTTTTTACCTGAATAATTTTAGTGTCTAAACTTGCTGGCGTAGGTTGATTGGAAACTTACAATTTTGTGGTTTAGCATCTGTTGGTGATTGGCCAATGTATACTAATGGACATGGGGAGTTTAAAGATATGTTCTGACCTCAAAATACATCCATTCGTGCTTCATTAGAAAAGTGACCCGTTTTACCCCACGCGGGGTAAAATGGGTCACTGAAGTAATTCTGCCCTGAGAGGTTAAAAAAATCTATATTTCTTTCAAATTAACATAGGGAAGTGTTGGCAGTATATACAATGCTCTGATGCCAGGTCAAAACTGGGTTGTTTTGTTTTTTTCTTCAATTTACAGCTAAAAAACCAAAAAAGTGACCCATTTTACCCCGCAGTACCCTTCTAAATTTCTAATTGGTCGCTAATCCGATAATTGGATTAAA
>CAYNUR010000352.1:0-1526 GCA_964400435.1 uncultured Candidatus Peribacteria bacterium | reverse complement strand
GTAGGAATTCAAGAAATATATATAGAGACTGCATTAAAAGTATTCTCTAGCAAATATCAAGTTTTAGTTAATCTTGAAATGGGAACAAAAGATGGTATTGGCATTGTTACACTTATTAAGCATGGCTTAAAAATATCCGATTCTATAATTGGCAAAAATGGGCGAATTATAGGGGTTAAAGTTAGGAACATCCAGGTATGGAATATTTATCCAAAATCTGGTTCAGGGTTTAAACAAGAAAGGGAAAGATTTTTCAGAGAGGAACTATGCAACTTAATGTGCATTTGGAAAGACAATACTAAATATGTACTGCAAATGGGGGACCATAACTGTACACATAGGCTTGAAGATTCCCTTCATAATAGCAGTCAACATCTACAAGCAGGGTTAGTGAAACACATTCAAGTACATGGTCTCTCGGATGATTTTCTGAATGTGCATGGTAAAGACACAATAATGTACTCTAGAGTAACCAATACGTCTAAAACAAGAATAGACTATATATTCAGTAATACAAAAGCATGTTCTTATTTTCAGTACATTGATATGAACTTAGGGCTTGATCATCGTGCTGCCTTTGCTAGGTATGACATCCCAATTTTTAGTAAAAAGGAATTTATTCCTAAGGAGCGGTATTTTCCTGGGTGGGTTATTTCAAAACAACTGGAAAAAGATGACCTTTTCTGTAAAGAAGCAAAAGAAATGTTTCAAATAATAAATGAAGAATCAAAAATGTCAAGTGAAAACCTAGATCCATCATTCTATTGGCTAAAAAGTAAAATAGCTGTCACAAAATTGGCTAAAGATAGAGAACGTCAGATCTATAAAGATGAAAATGAAAAATTTGAGGTCTTGAAAGGATTCTATTTTTCCATAATTAGTGATATACAAAAAGGCAAAGACTGCTACGTGGAATTGGAGGACATAAAAAAGCTGTTGGACGACTTTTATAAAGAAAGGTCCAAAAGAAAAGTAGAAATAATGAGGGGGCTTGAAATTGATGATTTAACTTATGATATTCATAAGTTGCAAAAGCAAAAAAAGTTTGAAAATCAGACAAAAATAAAAGAGATCAAAATTGGTGATATCACATATGTGGGTACTAAATATGTAGTTCAGGCTATTGAAGACAAAATGAAAAGTGAAGTTTGCCCTTACAATGATTTGGATTTTAATGCTGCTCCAACTTCCCAGGAAGAAAGATTTCTATCAAAATTGGAAAAAATGAAATTAACCGAGGACGAGAAAATTAATCTTCTAAGGCCAACAAATGATGGTGAGATTTCTGAAATTTTAAATGAAGTGGACCTTGATTCCAGTCCAGGTGAAGATGGAATAACCTACCGTTTCATAAAGTTATTTTGGGAATGGAAATCTTATAGGGAATTGTATGTTAAGTTCTTAAATTTTACAAGAGATAATGGATCTACAGGTTTACTGGAAAATTGTGGAATAATGACATTGAAAAACAAAAAGGTTCAATCTACAGAATATGATAAAAAAAGAAAATTAACAAAATTGAATAA
>CAYNUR010000351.1:0-1528 GCA_964400435.1 uncultured Candidatus Peribacteria bacterium | reverse complement strand
CTCCTGAGAGACAAACGGAAGTCAAATCGTCTTCGTTTTTCCATATGTCATGTTTAATCAGTTTCATTATTATGCAGGGAGCTCATCCAAGGTACGGTAAAGGAACAAAATATTTCTCTTTTGAACCTAAAACCTTTAACTAAGTCCGGATAGAGTGAACATTTTTGGCAAGTTTTTATTCTATCTGAGAACAAATCTGATTGGTAAACTCAAATAAGATTCAATTGGTTGTCCATCTTTTGTTGCAGGGTTCCATTTTGGCATTTTTTCAATTAATTGCCATGCCTCCATGTCAATAAAAGGGTCAACTCCTTTAATGATAGAATGAGCTTTGGCATTTCCATCTCTGTCAATAGTAAACCTGAGATAGACGGTACCTGAATTTCCCATATCCATAGATTCCGTTGGATACCTAATTTTTGTCCCAATAAATTCAAACATCCCACTTTCTCTTGTTGGGTATGAGGCAGGTTCACACGTAGTACACTCTTTATTTTGTTCAGTATTATCATATGTGCCCTCAATTTTATCTTTTGAGTATACTAATAGGCCAAAATTTCGGCTTGAGATTAGATTTCCCTTTAAATCAAACCTTGTCCATATTCCAACAGCTTTATCGTTAAGCCATTTTGACTCAGCAATCAGCAAATTGTCTGTAATTCTTTGAGATTGAATAATGAGAGTGTCACCTTTATAAAACTCTGTTTTCTTAAATTTTGCTTTCTTTTCAGAAGTCTCTTTCCACAGATTCTCGTCCTTGTAAAAAGTCGTTTTCTGAGCAGATAAACTTATTGGCAGCATGAGTCCAAGTAATATTGTTGGTAGAATAAGTTTCATTGTTTGTTGTTAATGTTTGAACGGCTACGTATATGAAACGTTTGGCATTTCGAAGAGCAAACCTGTCAAACCGCTACAATTTTTATTAAATGTAACAGCCTTAATATTAGCACTATCCGCCAAATGTTTTATATACTTTGTTAGGGGCTGGTGTTCATTCATTTCTGTCTGTTTATCTGTTATTTAGCTATTATTTTATATCCTTATCAATCTGCACAAACCTATCCACGAAGCACAAATTTATTTTGTTTTTTTGTGGGTCGGCAAACCCTAAAGCCCTGTGGGCTACTTGGGCTGGAAAGGCGGAAGCTCTTTTGCAAGCCTTTGGTCTGAGCGTTGGCTCGTGTGGGCTTGCAAATGTACTTACGACTGTGCGATGGCTATATTGATTTGGCTTTGATATCATAAATTTCTCCTACATTCTTAAATGTGCCACCTTGAATTCTATTCCAATCCTCATTTTGTAAATGTATTGGGTCTAACTCAATTATTCCCATATCTGACAAACCATAATAAGGTAACCCAAATGAAATGGTATTCGTGTAAAATTCATTAAGACTTCTAATGCAGGTTTTCAGCCAACCTAATTCTGTTAAATCAATGAAAAATCCACAAATCTGATAGTTAAATACATTAATTTCAACATAACCACCATTTGCTTGTAATAGCTCATTTTTTGTAGATTCAATAT
>CAYNUR010000350.1:0-1528 GCA_964400435.1 uncultured Candidatus Peribacteria bacterium | reverse complement strand
CATGGGTAGTGGTTTAGAAAAAGGTAGGATTGATAGAAATAATCCCCAGATGGGCACCCTGGGTGCATTGATCTACCCGTTCCTGGCACCGGAATCATTAGAAACAACTGAACATTTACAGTTTGTTACTAAAAAGGATTTAAATCCTTTACTGCCAGAATCCATGTCTCAGAATTTGGCTATGGCCACTTCAATGTTATATCTAACAGGAAAGACTATAGGAGCCCCAATTCTTTTGCATTTTTTGAAACCGACACTAAAGAAATTAGGAGAAAAATTGGGTGGAAAGTTTCTTAACAAAATAAAACCCAAACATGATATTCCTCATAATACATTTCTTTCGGTATCAGGGCTTTCATTTCAAACGACTAATTTCACATTGGTTTTAGACTTTCAACATCTTGACCAATTTTCCACCAACATTAGTTCAGACATAGCCCTTTCTAATTATCTAGTTAAGAATTTAACTCTTACCAATTCAATCTTCCACCAGTTTGTGGAAAATGAATTGCTTGATGTACTTTATTATATGGCCAGGACATCTATCACTGAGGAATTAGATAACAATGCTCCTATTTTGGCTGTTTTGCATCAAAGAAAGTCACTTATATTAGTTGACTTTTATCTAACTTTCTTTACTGATATAAACACGGTTACTTCTTATAACTTAGCATCTTTGCCCTACAAGTTAGTGGGGGACAATATTTATTCACTAAATATACCTAATAATTTTACCACGGCACCTATGAGTTCAAATTTAGTTTTTCCAGGAATAGATAATACTCCCAATTTGGATACTTGCCTGAATCTATTGCTTGGCCAACCTTCATCAGATATAACTCATGATTGCCCAGTAAATATTTTTCCATTTGATTTCATAAAACAGGTCCTAATTATAGAAGATATCAGGATTTTTTATGCCAGGGGGACAATGAATACTGTAAAAATTTCATGTCCTAAGACTACTCTGAAACTTTTTAAAATTCAGAAAGATGTGTTGATTTTTTCAGCTGGCAAAACATGTTCTATTGATATGATAACCAAAGGCGGGGTCATACAAATAAAGCCACTGTCCACATTTCTTACCATAAATCATATGGAACCTAAAGAGATCTTTGCTTATAATCTTGATTACGATTTTAGCCCATTCATGAACCAAACTATTGTATTGGTAATTTTATCAACTGTAATTTTATTTTTCCTGATTCTCCTAATTTCAATTTCTGTATATGTGTTCAAAAACAAAGTAACAGCTCAGGTTACTCGGGAGATTTCAGATGAAAATCATACAAGTGATTCCTATATCGGGAACCCTATTTATGAGCCTCCGGTACACAGTGAATAATATGTACAACGGAGAGATATTGTTTTTTGTGTGTTTTATGTGTGTTTTTTTTTACTTATTTTATATTAGTGCCTAATTCATTAGATTTTTTCTTTCTAATATTATTTATTAAACCACAATAAAATATTTTTATAAAAACAAAAACAAATATGCTGTATTTACTAATCATTCGTATTCATATTT
>CAYNUR010000349.1:0-1533 GCA_964400435.1 uncultured Candidatus Peribacteria bacterium | reverse complement strand
ACTAAATAAAGAATTCATCAAAAAAGCATCAGGACAAGATAAAACTGTCGAAGAATTTAAAAGTGATATAAATGACTATCTATCTGCAGAAAAAAAGCAAAAAGTAAAAGCGGAGCAAGAAAATAATTATATCGAAGAGCTACTTAAGAAAATTAAAGTAGAACTACCTCCTCAGCTTGTTGAAGAAGAAATTGAATTCATCATTCAAGATGTTAAAAAAGACATAGAGGGTAGGGGAGCGAAATTTGAGGACTACTTAAAACAAGCAAAGTTAACGATGGAAGATCTCAAGAAAAAATATGAAAAGGAAGCCGAAAAAAGAATTAAAGTTCGTCTAGGGCTTCGAGAAATTATCAAACTCGAAAAAATTGAAGTTTCAGATAAAGAATTAGAAGAAGAATTCGAAAAAATAAAAGCGATGTATCCACCAAAGGAGCATGGTAAAATTGAAAAAGATTTCAAAAAAGGACAATTAAAAATTCAATTGTTAAATAGACTTTCTCTTAGAAAATTATTTGAAAAAGTCCTTTCCTAGAATTTAATCTCTAGAATTATGAAAATTTTTTATCTAGCTTTAGCCATCGTCCTAACGACATTGATATTAATCTTGTCTTTCGGAAATATTGGAGCACAATGTAGCGCATTACACTTCTTGTTTTTCCCAGTTCAATCAAATCCAACCATTATAATTATGGGAATTGCAGTTCTAGGAATTCTGACAGGAGCAACTTATCATGCATTCGTTGCCAGAGTACTTTCAGATACTGAAGAAGAAGAGGATGTAGATTTTTAAGCAGCTGAAAAAAGTATTAAAAAGACTAGGTAGTAAAAACTATCTAGTCTTTTTAAGTATTCGACTACTGAAATTATTTGCACGAATAAAAATTAGATACTAAAAACCCCTTTCTGACTTCTATTAAGGAAAAGTTTAGGATGAACAAAAAATATATTGCAATCTGTATTAAAAAAATATACTTTGATATGGGCAACGTATACATTTTGTATACACTTAAGGGCATCAAAATATGTTAAAACGGCTTTTTACGTCAAACACTCGTATTAAGCTTCTGAGTACATTTCTTGCGAATGAAGATCAAGAATACTATATCAGAGAGCTTACGCGAAAGTTGGATGAACAAATCAACTCAATTCGACGTGAACTAAACAATTTGAAGAAAATGGGCTTTCTCAAATCAAAAATGAAAGCTCGTAAAAAGTATTATTTTGTTAATACAGAATTTATAATTCTCGATGAGTTGAGATCAATTTTTGCAAAAGTCTTAGCATCAAAACACGGAATAGCGAATGACATAGAAAAAATTGGAGCCGTAAAAATTCTTGTTCTATCAGGACAATTTACAAACCAAGACTCAGACTTAGATATGTTAATCGTTGGTGATATAGATAAAGATAAACTAAATGAATTCCTGTCTTACAATGATATTGTGTCAAGACAAATCAAACTTGAAGATTTACCAAAATTGAGAAAGTGGATTTCAATAATAGTCGATTTAGGCAATAGAAAGTCAATTG
>CAYNUR010000348.1:0-1542 GCA_964400435.1 uncultured Candidatus Peribacteria bacterium | reverse complement strand
ATTCTGGATTTTTTCTGGACACAAAAATCATAATTTTTCTGGATTTTGACCTAAATTTTCCTTTTTTTCTGGATGTCCAAGGAAAGTGAGAAATCTAGTGTCATTTGCAGGGGTGTCTATTCTTCACGCTGCCCCAATTTATTTGCATTAAAAGGCCAAAAACCATACAAAAGGGTCAATAATATGTATATTTAGACCTTATTTAGATGAAAGGGAAAAAAAGAAATTTTAGGTCATATTTAGGCTTGTAACAGTCAAATTTGTGCCTAAAATAGCTCAAACTTCCCAATTTTCTTCCCCGGATAACCTCTCAACTTTGACCAGAATTTCTGGACAATATTCTAGACATTTTGAGCAAATGTAGAGAATTCGGGACAAATCCAGAAATTCTGGACAGGGTGGGGACTGGCATTTTCCTATTTAGTGATTTTTGGACCCCCCCCCCCCCCTCAAAAGTGTGCAAAACTAATTTTCAATATTGGGACTTATACAAACAGGGGAAGGTGTGCCCAGTAGGCCTCCTGCAACTGTTGGGCTGCCAGTCCGCTAAGCCGAAGCATCTGAAAGGCAAAAAACAAAACATTTCCTTGGGTTAGGCCCCAAACCCAAGGAATTCTTTTTATTTGTTTTGCCTTTCAGAACTCACTAAATAGGACAGAGCCTGGGGACTGGCTGTTATAAATAGCCCAAAAACACATTTTGAATAAACCTTCCCTTATATTCCCAGCAACTTAGTACTCCAACCTGATCTTCCTATACTTTTTACCATTTTTGTTCTTTTTCGGGGGATGGGGGGTGAATGCAGACACTTGCAAAATGAATATTCCAAAGTCCCCAGTTGAGACAGAAGGGAAGAGCAGAGACTTGTCTAAGTCTTATTCCCTATCCCGTTATTAAAACACAATGACCAATTGCCCAAATTAACAAACACGACTATCCTGCTTAGAAACCCTACTGGCAAAAATACAATAAAAATTAGAACTGCGTTGGTCGGTATTAATACTTTTATTATCAATGATAAGTTTCCATTATAAAACATTTGCACAACAATGCTAGCCAACAGCAATTTTTGACTCCTCTACCTCGTAATCCACGTCACTTCAATCTTGGTAGCTGCTGTAATTAGCATGCCAAGTTTGATCAGAATAGCTTAGCTCTGTGACAAAAAAGTTAGGTTCCTGTTAATTGAAAACTAACTTACTTCACCTCGGTGCTGTGCTTACAATGTTTGTGAACTCCTCAGTTAAATCTACTGTAATAAAACAGCTACGTTCACCTACAGTAGTCCATAACAGCTTTCTAAATGTTTTAATCTGAAAAATGAAATGTTGACATTATTATTATCTGTCACGTAATTTACAGTTCAGTTGCTTATTTGGCAATGTGTGATCTGTACTGTATTGTACAGTGAAGCTACCTATGTGGCATGCAGTGTACACATCAGAAACTGCCGACCAAACTGTTCTCTTATTGGCTGACAATATTAGGTCTCAACAGCCAATAGTCACTTGCGTGACACCTCTCTAATTATTAAAGAAGGAT
>CAYNUR010000347.1:0-1543 GCA_964400435.1 uncultured Candidatus Peribacteria bacterium | reverse complement strand
AGATATACACTGGGAGTATGCTACTATAGAGGAAATTGCTGGGGTTATATAATTAGGGATTCACTCGGACATGACTGCCTCCAAAATGTATAGTAAATGGGTTGTCCTTCCAATCTGTCATCATGTCTTCATTAACAATAATGAATTTTAATGCTTCACGCACGAGAAATCTAGACAAAATAGACAACTTTTTGCGGTTTTTGGGACCATATGATCCAAGTATTGTAAATATACAGGAAATCAACGTTCAGAGTGCATTAAAAATATTTTCAAGGCAATATCAAGTAATAATTAATATAGATATGGAAGCAAAGGATGCCGTTGGGATTGTCACATTAATTAAGAAAGGGATCACAATTTTGGATTCAATTATTGGAAAGGGTGGCAGAATAATTGGAATCAAAGTAAAAAATATACAAATATGGAATGTGTACCCTAAGTCTGGGTCTTCCTTCAAAAATGAAAGAGAGAAATTTTTTAGAGAGGAATTGTGTTCCTTGATGATGAATTGGAAGGACTCCACTAAATATGTATTTCAAACGGGGGATCACAATTGTACTCATAGGGCCTCAGATTCTTTACATAACTCGGGTCAACATTTGCAGCCAGCTCTAGTAAAACACATGAAAATTCACGGTCTATCTGATGATTTCTTGAGCGTACACGGGGATATTATAATGTACTCAAGGATAACAAATACATCCAGCACCAGAATTGATTATATCTTGAGCAACTCCAACGCATGCTTCTATTTTCAATACATTGATATGCTGGCAGGGTTGGACCATAAGGTGGCTATAGCAAAGTATGACATATCAATGGAATTGACAAAGGAATATATCCCAAAACATAAATATTTTTCTGGGTGGGTCATTTCTAAAAGATTAGAACATGATGAAATATTCTTAAATCAGGCCAAATTTATAGTTGAAACAATTTCAAGGGAATTGAAAATGCATGTGACAAATAGAGATCCCTCATTTTACTGGCTCAAGTTAAAATCTGCTTTAACAGAATTGGCAAAAGACCGTGAGAAGGAAATGCATAAAGAGGAAAATTTTCAGCTGGAATTATTAAATGGATACTATGAGTCAATACTAGAAGACATAAAGAATGGGCAAAATTGCTTCCAGGAATTAGAAAATATCAAGGAACAGTTAGACACAGTGTATCAAGATAGATCCAGTAGAAAAGTTGAAAAAATGAGGTGTCTTGAAATTGAGAACCATCTGTATGATTTACATAAGTTACAGAATCAGAAAAAGTTTGAGAACCAATCCAAAATAAAAGAAATAAAAATAGGGGACGTGACATTTAAGGGAACTGAGAATGTTGTCAAAGCAATTGAAGGAAAGATTAAAAATGAACTGAAGTGTTTCAATGAGGAGGAATTTGAGGCACCTCCCTCTGACGGAGAGGAATTTTTAATTTCTAAATTGAATAAAATGAACTTAAATGAAGAAGAAATGGAAGAATTGGAGGGGCCAACAAAGCAAGAGGAAATATCTTTTATACTTGAAAATGAGGTGGATCTAGACAGTAG
>CAYNUR010000346.1:0-1548 GCA_964400435.1 uncultured Candidatus Peribacteria bacterium | reverse complement strand
AACCAGGACTGACCTGTTCATTGCTTATTTCAAATTCATGGTTACTGTAAACATTTTCATTAACTTCTTGGTTGCTACCCATTTTTTCACCAATGTCAATATCTTTCAAAATCAGATCCTCCATACGTTTCATATTGTCTACTAGCATTGTTTCTTGTTCTTGCTGTGAAATCATAACATCTGCTATGGACTTTACAATTGGAATTTGCCAGATTTCCAATTTTTCTCCGCAGTCATCCAACCTTGATTCTAGAATGTCCAGGTTCTGGATAATAATTTTTGAAAATGGTCTGTCATTAGACTTTTCATACAAAACAAATATAACATTTCTGTTTGACTCCATTGGCATCACTTTAATTGAAGCCTCATACCAATCTCCAGCGAAAGTAAAGTCACTTATGTATTGCATATCACTTCCAGGAACAGGGCACGAAAAAATTATTTGTTTTGGAGTTCCAATTAGAGGATCAATATAGACACTGGATGAAGCACATTGTTGATTCTGTTTGTAATGATCCAAAATGGAATTCCTCACTCTTTCATCTATTATTAGGTCAATCCCTTTATCGAGGGTTTTATCAAGTTTAAAGACTTCATTAATTCTTATGGGACTCTTACAACTATTACACTGCATGCAAATGCCCACTATTTTTAGAGGGTCATTGACCTGTTTGGTAAGCTTTAAAAAGGTTGACAAAAATTTCTCAGATGATGCAAGAGTTTTTATTGTTTTCATTTTTTGACAAAATTTCGGTATATTATTGCAAGAATGACCAACTAAAACTAATCCACTAGCAAGATTTTCTTCCTTTTATTATCATTCTTATCATGTAAATGTAAACAAAATACAGTAAGTGGGTCATAGGTCAAAGTAGGTCAAAGATTACATAGTGTATACCAATTGGGTATTGAATTCCAATCCTGTGTAAATTTCACCATGTATATCCTTTAGTAGGCAATATTTATTGTCCATTTCTGTAATAAGGTTTACGGAAAAATTGAGGAATTTTTTCATGATGTGCTTTAACAGAAGAAGAAAATATCATTTAAATTAGCAAACAATGCATGTGCTAAAATTATCCATACAGGTTTTGGCTTATATTTGTAAAGTTTATTGAGGGTAATAAAAATGTTATCAGTATTGCTATCATGTCAAGCCTGATAAGAGTTTCAGTATTCAGTTTATAAGAATTGAAAGTAGAGCAACTTCTCAAATATGGAAATAGTTTGGTTTGTCATCATACTGCTTTTAATGAGTGAATTTTAAATTGTTTTATTTTAGCCTATTGATTGATGCAGTAAAGGATTTGAGGAGGAAAAGTTGCCAGATATTAATAGAGGAGGATGGAAAAATCTTTATAGGTCCCCCAGTAAGAGAAAAGTGAGTATTCTTTTTTAAAAACTGCATTAAAATTTTAAAAGACCTTAAGGGGAAGAGAAAGTCAAAATGTGCTACACCTCCTTCCTAGTTTCAACATATCAAAAGTGACAGATAAGGAACAGTTACAGTAATATGTCAATGATAGCATAAAAGCTCTACAACAAAAT
>CAYNUR010000345.1:0-1564 GCA_964400435.1 uncultured Candidatus Peribacteria bacterium | reverse complement strand
GATTAAAGAGCGGGTGGAAGAGAGGCGGTTGCTTTTTGATGCGCATGATGGGCTGGTGCATAAATCCTTTATCTACAGTGAGAAAGAACATCTCTATGCGCCGTTTTATATTTGGAAAGATGTGCAGGAGGCAGGGGATTTTCTGTTGGATCAGTTGTTTAAAGGGGTAATAGAAACGTTTAGCCGACACCGTGTGCGCAGCTGGTTTGTGTTATCATTGATTCGGGGAGATGAATCATTAGAACCTGCGTTTGCCCGGCGGGAGACAGATCCTATTGCCGCCGAGATGCATCTGGATGCTCTTATTACCCGGGAAAAAGCCAATCAGGAAAAGCTTGCAGGTGCCGAAGGGCTGTGTTTGCACGTGCTGGCGTTAGACGCTGATCGCTGGGAAATGTTGCGCTATAGCGTTTGGGCAGATAAAAAACACGCACCGCGCCCTATTGCGGATTGTACGGTAGAATATGATGTACTGCACGTCTCGGAACCGGAGTAAGCCTGTATAGTGCAAAGTCAAACACTATGCAGCTTCTAAAGCGTTGCTTCCTGTTTGTTGGTAGGGTCTTTGATAAAGTTTGCCAGGTCGGGAATTTTTAATTCATGGTCGCTTTCTTCCACCGTACCACCCGTTACTTTTGCAAAACGTTTCATGGCTTCGCGGGTTGGATCTAGCTCCGGTGTAGCCTTGGCACTTTGACCCTGTTTCGCCTCTTCTTCCTTAACCGGATTCTCCTTCGCAGGAATCGTATTGCGCAGAACTTTTGCCTCTTCCGATGCCAGACTCTCTGCCAGCCCTTGGGCAAACTCATTCGCAAATTTCGAATCCATGTTGAATGCTTGCTGCCCTGCTGCTTTTTTCAGTGTCTCCAGGTTAGTATCATAGTTAACCTTTACCTCAACACCACTACTCCAACCAACATCTACCTCAATCCCTTTATAGACACGGGATTCATCTTTCGCACGTGGCGCATTTCCTTTAGCTGCAATCGCCTGTTTTGTTTCTTCACGTAGCAGAAAAGCTGCAATACGCCCTTCCATATATTCCTGATAGTTTTTATCCTCTCCACCCAGCGCTTTAAATTCAGCGGTAAACTCTACCAGCTTCGGTGCCAGCAATGCATTCATCTGCGTTATCTGCTCAGCATTTGGCACCTGCCCTGTTTGCTCTGCCAGCGCATAGGCTTCGGCCCGTGTAATTTTTTTACCCCGCAAATCCTCACGCAACTCATTCTGAGCAAAACCCACAGCTGCATTCACCACATCGTCATGCACCCATACGTAGTCGATTTTACTTTTCACCTCATCACGGATAGCATCATCAAATTTATCCATCGAACCCGTTGTCTGCAAAAAGCCGGAAAGATCACGACTATCCTGCGTTCCAAAATGTGCTTCTCTTGCCACCGCATACCGCAGGCTCTCCGGTATGTCTTTGTTGAGTATATTTTCAACCCTTTTTGTCGCAAGTTTTATAGAATCAGAATAGGTGCTTACCTGCGCAGGCTCTTTCGCAGAATCTTGTGCGGGCGCATTAACAGGTTGTGTCTCTTGCGCAATCAAAGCA
>CAYNUR010000344.1:0-1567 GCA_964400435.1 uncultured Candidatus Peribacteria bacterium | reverse complement strand
TTTTGCTTCTCTTTAATTTCATCTGCTTGCTGTTTGTTTCTGAATTGTTGAAATTTATTACTTAAGTCATCTATATTGGATATTCTGCATCTGCTTTGTTGTAGATGACGGAGAATATTTTTAAAATCCTGTCCACATGTGGGACATTGAACTCTCTTGTTTGACAAGAATTTAAAAATGAGAGTTGTCTTCTCTGAAGTGTACTGGAATACTGTACTTTTTGAGCATTCTTTGTTGAAATCGATTGCTTCCTCTTGGTGTCTTTCATTACTTTTCTCTTCGGTTGTTATATTTTCTGGTTTAAATTTTGTAATCTCAGTATTACCAATATTGAGGTCATGTGGTTTGTTCAACTTTAGGTCAGTTTTGTTATTTTCATTAGGAGTTCTCTGCATTAATGTGTGTGTATTGGATGACGTACTTTTCCATTTTCCAAAGTTCTTGTTCACTTGAATGTAGTTAGTTGTATATTTTCTGCTCTCTGATGCAAGGTCTGGAAATTCTGTTCTGGAGTTTAAGTTTGGTATTGATTGAATACTTTTGACTGTGTTTTGTTTCTCCGTTAATATGAGAAGAATTGGGTTGGCTGCTTTTGTACGCTTTATTTGGCATTCTTGAAATCTTCTTGTTACAGGCAATAATGATTGATAATGACTATTTGTCAATGAACCAATGACCAATGGAACACCTTTACAGGGTAAATTCTCATCTGCTGGATTACCACTTATTGTAATGTATGGATTTTCTTCTGTATTTGATGTTGTAATTATGATTATGTCATGATTCAGGTACCAAGCAGTTCCTTGGATGAAAATGAAATCAACCCATTCATATTGTCTGGTCATAACGCCCCAGTACTCTGACCAAGTTTTTTTTTCCAATGTTGCGAGAACTTCCTCATAAGTTTCTCTGAACTTTAGAATATGTTTGTTAATCGATTTTGTCATGAACTGCTGTACTGCTTTCCTGAGAGCATTTGGGTTTCTCTGTGAAATGATAATTCTGATGGGTTCATCCAATTCTTGGAATACTTCAGGCCTCCTACATTGTGCTAATATAGCAAGTGGGAAGCAATCTCCTTTTCCTTCTGTGATTTCATCAAGTTTGAAAGGAAGTTGAAGTCTTCTTACAGTCTTCATTATTGTCTGTGCCATTCTTTGTTCATTTTGGGATTCCATTTTGTATTTTTCTTCACCTATTAATATTCCATTAATGGGGATGTTTTTAAAGTCAGCTATTCATAAATTAATGTTTTCATTGCACAGAAGTAGAAAAATTAACCAATTTAAAGTCTATTAGGGAATACTAAATAGAGAGGTTTAGTGAAGTTCTCAATGTGCATCACCGTTACTCTATCTTTCTTCTCATTAATGTAAATTTACCTTAGGTTATATGAACAAAATACATTAATGAACATAGACTTAACTTTTACTGATTATGAAATTGAAATTACTTGAAATAGCTGACTATAAATACATCTCCATTATACCTTGATATGTGCCTGGGGGGGGGGGGGGGGGGGGGGAAAAAAAAAAAAAGAACAAAATTTTACACAAGAATGGGCACA
>CAYNUR010000343.1:0-1568 GCA_964400435.1 uncultured Candidatus Peribacteria bacterium | reverse complement strand
GTGGGGATTTAAGCGAAGGTGCCCATGTTGTGGTAATCAGAAAAGACCCAACAGCTCAACAGATCCTGGGAAGCGCGGTACCTTACGATGATTATTTAGTAACTGTTGTCGACGGTCAGATCAAAACGATTACTCGTGGAAGCGGGGACCCAGGCACGAATGGGAATAGTCGTCTCCCCGAAGGGCATCTCAAAGATGTATACGCTCCGCTGGCACTACAAGGAGGGCATCGAGGGCCACACGGCGACACGCGCAGGCGGAATCTTGAGAATGCGTCATTCAGTTCCGACGGAAAGGCACAGTGCAACCGGGGTCTTTGGAGTATCCCAGGGGAGCACGACTGACATGCACACCCACGAAGGTGGCGTAGGAGAGAATGTTGGTACCTGGTCTAAAGGTTGCCAGGTGAGTAACACTACTGGCATAATCAAAGTCCAGAATGGTTTGATTAATGATTCAGCCACAGTTTACGACTTCAAACCTTCACATGCGAATGTGGCTACGGCGCGTGCCAGAAGCATACAGGAGGCTCCCATGTATGCGGGAGCGCAAACTCACGTTATGAATTCTTTCGTCGGGCAAGAGACTGTCAGTTTGACTATAATCAACAAATCAACTGTCGATACGCATTATAACGCTCGTGACTCTGTCCTCGGTAAGTCTCAGTCTGACAGTCGGAGGCAGAGTTATGGCCAGTAAGAATAGCATACGAGCGCTGCGAGTCGCCGCATTTTTCGCAGGAATTTTACTGGTTCTACTCAGTTGTGCCCCGGCCAGCAACGAACAGAAACCGAAATACGAAATCCAGAAAGAGATGCCGGCAAGGTTTAAGGCGATTTGGACGCTGGTGAATGGGCCAAATACGATTACGTATAACTTCTGTTCCAATGACCTCAATGACCTCAATGACCTCAATGGCACCGTATATAACCGAGACCTGAAAACGACTCGACCGCTGCGAATTGAATTTCGTACATTTACTGACATGAGTGAGCCCGGCAGCTCTATCAAGGGACTCCTTGAGCTATGGCAGGAGGATCCGGAGATGGATAATTCAGATCAAGTAATATTCGAAGAAATGAGTGACGGAACGCTTCAGTATACGTCTGGTCCGCAGACATCGGATATCATCCAGTTCAAGAAGAAAAACTGTCCTTGATTTAATCAACGGCCGGTGGACTGGCTCAGTCTTTGTCGAATAACCTTGCAATCACCACGAGGCTGCACACTTGAATCAAATCAATCAAACGTTGCTGCTCGGAAGTCTTCTGGTGGCCGTACATCTTGCAGCATGTTCGCCTGATGCTCAAAAGCCTTCTGCGCAAGGCTACGTCTCACATTTCAATATCCGAACGGATAGCATCCCGCAAGCATTGAATGGCTCCTGGCTGTACGCCAAGGATGATGAGTATCAAATAACATTTGAACCGAAGGGCGGGGTGTACTCTGTCGGATATACGTCTCCTGCCGAAGATATTGCGTTTGATAATGCAACGATCTCATGCAATGTAATGTCTGTTTGCGAAGTTATTATTAACGAGAAGTCTCAAGTGCTCTTTACATTCGAG
>CAYNUR010000342.1:0-1568 GCA_964400435.1 uncultured Candidatus Peribacteria bacterium | reverse complement strand
TGTGCAGGGCCAACTGGAAGGACAAGTTGGGTCTTCCTGCCCCTGTTTACATACCACTCCAAGTGTGTAGTCTGGACCCTGACCTCTTTGCCCCCCAGTACAAGTATACACCAGGGGTTCTCCTCAATGAAGAGTCTTTACTGGGCCCGACCAAACTGCCAACATGGAGAAAACAACATCATCTTGTTGACACATCAAGCACACAGCAATACTGGGACCGGACCTATCAAATATAATAGCGCTAGCAGTAAGAGGCAGCAGCACAACACAAGGAGGCAGCAGTAGAGCTAGGAATTCTACCATACTAAGTGAATTAACTGCACATTATGCCTAAGATATGTACTTTTTTGACCCAAAACACAACATATAGTTAGTGCACAATATTACTGTTGTAATGGTGAGTTTAAATAAGTATAACACTGTAGTGACACAAAATGTTCCTTTACCGCCTACTGAGTTTGAAATAACTGGCCGGTAAAAGATGAAATCTCAGCATTTGCGTGTCCCATAGATTTTATTGCTGGAATGCATTCTTGAACTAATTTGCTATCTTCTAGTATATGAAACGTTGAAAAATAGCAGGTAGGAAAATTCGTCACAGTTCTTGTAAGTTGAAACTGGGCGGTAAGAGATAAAAATTAATCAGAGAACCGTGATAGATAATACTTGATATGACTAGAAAGGCAATAAAATTTACAATTTAAACTGCTATAATAAGTTGCATGAACGCTCAAAGGTTTCCCATAGTGACAAATTTACTGAGTTTTGAAATATGCCTTAAAAAACTAGCCGGTAAGAGATATTTTCAAATTTTGAGTGACAACCCCTTAAATTAAGGTAACTTTCGTTTCTAAAACTTTTAATTTTCTACTTTTTGGATGTATAATATTGGCAAAAATCAAACATGCAAAACCACTGATTCCCCATTTACTCTGTCAATAACAATTAAACACTTGTATGAAACAAAACTGAAACATGATGAATGGAATGCTGATAAAATTGAAATAGTTAATTCACTCAAGAAGACAACAAAAAAGAGAAAACTTAACAATCTTAAAGTTGAAAGAAACATGAGAAAACGATCCAAAATTGCCATTCCAGATTGTATTGAAGAAAATATGCATTCTCCTAAGTATGTGTCATCTAAGGTTACTGAATCTCGAAGTCTGCTGACACCAAAACAGAGAAAACAGAGAAAAATGTTATTGGCAAAATTAAAAACGACGACACCATCTCCCCTGAAAAGAAAAGACTTTGTATCAGAGGAAGAAATGAGAAGATTTAGTGCAACTGTTCACCTATTTGCCGAATTAAGATTGGGAAGTATTAGGAAGCTCCAAGATTTCCGACTAAAATCTAAAGACTTTAAGGATCTCATTCAATTCGCGGGCCCAGGTAGTAAGTGGAATCTACTAAAAGGTCGTTCCATTACAGTATACAAAAATTTATGGAGGAATATGACCAAAAGCAAACATGTTTACAGAGGTCATGCAAATACAGGATTTGAAAATGATTTAAAAGTTTAAGGGAATGTCTAGTATCTTCACATAAAATTATGTCAGTTTTTT
>CAYNUR010000341.1:0-1571 GCA_964400435.1 uncultured Candidatus Peribacteria bacterium | reverse complement strand
GAGACGGATTGATCCACAACAGTCGTTTTTATGCCTGTGTGGAAGTAGACGAGCCGCTACCCGAATTGAAACCCCACACACCTACTGAAGTAGAACATAAAATCGGCGAATATGTAGCAGATATGATTCCGGATAGGGCTACCTTACAAATGGGAATTGGTGCTATTCCGGATGCAGTGTTGGCTTGTTTGGGCAACCAT
The DNA here is from genome assembly GCA_964400435.1 of uncultured Candidatus Peribacteria bacterium. Lineage (GTDB taxonomy): Bacteria > Patescibacteriota > Gracilibacteria > UBA1369 > LOWO2-01-FULL-3 > CAYNUR01. The sequence continues at coordinate 1,371 of CAYNUR010000341.1, read as the reverse complement.
AAAGATTTGGGTGTTCATACTGAAATGTTTTCAGATGGAGTGATTCCATTGGTTAAAAAAGGCGTTATTACTAATAAATATAAATCCATTCACCCAGGGGTGATGGTTACCGGATTTTTATTAGGCTCCAGAGCATTGTATGATTTTGTAGATGACAATCCTTTTGTGCGACTCCTTGATATTCAATATGTTAATGATACTGCTGTCATCCGAAAATTGTCGGATATGATCAGTATCAACTCAGCCATAGAGGTTGACATTACAGGACAGGTAAGTGCTGATTCAATCGGTACCAGGATTTATTCCGGCGTAGGAGGACAAATGGATTTCATTCGTGGAGCATCCCTTTCTCCGGGTGGAAAACCCATCATCGCCCTACCCTCTTCGACCAACAAAGGAGAATCCAAAATCAGCGCCATGCTGAAACCGGGTGCCGGAGTAGTAACCACCAGAGCTCACGTACACTACGTTGTAACTGAATATGGCGTAGCAGACCTCTACGGTAAAAACTTAAGAGAAAGAGCCAAGGCTATGATCAAAATCGCCCATCCTGACCATAGAGAAGAGTTGGAGAAAGCGGCGTTTGAGAGGTATAAAAGGTTTTGAAGTGACGAATGTGGAATGACGAGTGACGAGTGAAAAATTTACGGTTTACGATTTACGGATTACGATTTCAGGGTAATCAATTTGTAGGGATAGGGCATGCCCTGTCCTACACGGAGAACGGATGATTGGGACGTAGAATAGGGTGTGCGAAGCAGAAGCATTCAAGTGACGAAATACGAGTGTCGAGTGACGAGTGGGGAATTTACGGTTTACGATTTACGGAGGGAGTTCCTTTTATCCAGCGTCCAATAATAATATTTGACCCCTACAGGGTCAGTATGATTCATGGTTGTAGCCTGGGTTGAGATATATGACCCCGATGGGGTCGGGAAACGCTTTTTGGAATGCGGGAAATTGTTTTCGGTTTGGTTTTTTTGGGCCTCATTCAACAATCATGATTCATTTTTGGTGGAAAAAGGAAAAAGTCAAGCATCCAGATTCCAGTGTCTAGCACACGAGCCACCAAGATTCGAGCTCACGAGCCACCGAACTTCATGTCCCTTCATGCCTTCATGTTTTAAAAAAATCAAAGACCGATTCCGGTTAATGTAGAACATTCCCAATCCTGCCGTCATTCAATGACGGCCTACGTTTGATGAAATCCAGCTTCAAGCGTCTAGTGTCTAGCAAACGAGCCACCGAGATCCGAGCTAACGAGCCACCGAACTTCATGTCCCTTCATGCCTTCATGTTTAAAAAAATCAAAGAAAGATTCCGGTTAATTTAGAACATTCCCAATCCTGCCGTCAGTCAATGACGGCCTAT
>CAYNUR010000340.1:0-1577 GCA_964400435.1 uncultured Candidatus Peribacteria bacterium | reverse complement strand
CAACAAGCCGGCAGGTGATCACGGCACCGTATGCGGGGACGCTCCTATCGGTCGGCGAAGGGATCGAAGTCAACGAGCCGGTGATCGGCAGCAACGAGGCGGGGGCCGATGCAACGGTTCTCGCGCTCCTGGATACCAGCGAGTTGCGGGTTGAGCTTGCGGCGGTCCAGGCTCAGATCGCTGACTTCCGTGCCCAGGCGGACGCGGCACGTGGCGAGGGGGACCTTGCGGGCGTCGAAGTCGCGATGGCGAACGTCCGCAGGCTTGAGGCGCAGGCCGATCTGCATCAGTACCGGATTGATCGATCGACACTGACCAGCCCGGTGTCGGGCGTGGTGATCGAGGGCGATCTCCGACAGCGCATCAACGGCGTTCTGGAAAAGGGCGAGGTGTTATTCGAGGTGGCCCCGCTGGATGCGATGCGTGCGGAACTGCTGGTGCCCGCCAGCCGGATCGGGGACGTGCGCTCTCGGCTTGAGCACCCCGACAACCCTTCGCGCGGCGAGCTGGCTTCGGTATCGCACCCGGGGGATTTCATCGGCTTCACCGTCGAGCGGATCGAGCCCGAGGCCGAGGTGGTGGACGGGCAGAACGTCTTCCGCGTCCGCGTCTCGTTCGATGAAGTCACCGAGTGGCTCCGGCCCGGTGTCGAAGGCGAGGCGAAGGTCCACGTAAACAAGCGCAGCTACGCCTACCTGTGGACACGCGACGCGGTGAATTGGGTACGGATGAAGCTGTGGTTTTGAGTAGTGGTGAGGCGCTAGGGCTCAGGGCCTAGGCTTCCATTCGAACTGTGATGCGTGTTATGAAATGAGGATCGTTTTACCTGTAGCCTTTGTTCACCAACGGAGCCTAAACCTAGGCCCTAGCGCCTAACCCCTACACGATGCCTGTTGATCGCCCAACATTCCATGAGAGCTGGTACCGCGTCTCGGCCCTGCGCCCGAGGCTGCGGGCGACCGTGCAGTCGGACCGGCAGCACTACCGCGGCCGGGTCTGGCATGTGCTGCGCGACCCGACGACGAATAAGTTCTACCGCCTGGACGAGAGCAACTACCTGCTGGTCGGCCTGCTCAACGGCAAGCGAACCATCGATGAGGCCTGGAAGATCGTCTGCCAACAGCTTGAGCATGATGCACCTACGCAGGGCGAGGTCATCCAACTGCTCGGCCAGCTATACACGAACAACCTGATCGAGGGCGACCTGCCCGCTGATGCGGCGGGGATGTTCGATCGCTACAAGAAACGCAAGCAGCGCGAGGTGCGGGGGTACCTGGCGAGTATCCTCTTTGCCCGCATCCCGCTGTTTGACCCGGACCGCATTCTTGAGCGCGTGACACCCTTGCTGGGCTGGCTGTTCGGGCCGGTGGGCATCGGCCTGTGGCTCGCGCTGCTCGGCTACGCGCTCTTCGAGTTGGCCGGCTCGGGCAGGGCCGACCTGATGATCGGGCAGGCGTTCGGCAACGCCATGAGCGGGACCGAGGGTGTCCTCGCGCCGTCCAATCTCTGGCTCCTTTACGTGTCGATGTTCGGCATCAAGCTCCTGCACGAACTGGGGCACGGCGTCGCGTGCAAAC
>CAYNUR010000339.1:0-1579 GCA_964400435.1 uncultured Candidatus Peribacteria bacterium | reverse complement strand
AAAAGTTATATATCCTAATATTGGACAACCTGAAAAGAAAAATAAATATTTCAAAATAGTATTTCTTCTTAGAAATATTTTTAGAAAGGAAAACGTGGCCTTCATCTTCTTCAAATCCATTTTTTTTGAAGAAATCCAAGGCTTTTTTATTCTCCATAGATGTATCAGCTAGAATAATTTTTACTCCATATTTTTTAAACAACCTTATGATTTTTTTAAGCATTTTCTTGCCAACTCCTTTTCCAGCAAAATCCGGATCTACACCAGTCCAAATCACATAACCATATGTCCAAGTATTTTTCTTTTTCTCAATTAATGAACCCAAAAGAAATCCAACAACTTCACCTTCAAACTTTGCCACTAAACAATATTCTTGATCAGAAATATATCTCTCAATAATTTCATATTCATCCCAAGTTCTATATAGATTTAAAGACTTATCCGCAGTAAAAAGACGATTTCCAATCTCATAAACTCTCAAAATATCTTCAAATCTCATTTGGGAAATAACAACTTCAGAATTACTCATAAATTTAGAATTTAACAGGAATTATAACCTTATCAATCTCACTTCCATCAATTGCTGAATTGGTAAAAACTTCTAGTTTACCAGAATCAGTAGCTGGCTTTTCATAAGTTGTATTAACTTCAAAAGGCCCATAAAGCCCAACATCGTCAGGGTTTGCAGTTGTAAAATCTTCAACTAAAATATTATCTTCAGCATCTGTTAGGCGATAGCTTACAGTTGCTTCAAAAACATTTGCTTCACCAGTAATTACCAGCTCATCTCCAATTTCATCACCTTCTGCAGGTGATTCAACTTTGATGTTTGCCTCAGGTAGATTCAAAATTTCCAGAGAATTCAACATATTTTCTGCCATCTCTTCAAATCCTACTTCTTCTGGATCACCGATTGTAATACCAATTTCTAAAGCTTCAATATTTCCAATCGGTAAAAAGATTCTTCTCTGAGGTGCACCAACAGATTGACCAGAAAATTCATAGCCAATTAAGCCCATGTGTTCAAATTCTTGTAGTTCTTGAGTGATTTCACCAGCAGCTTCTAATGAATTAAGCTCAGATTCAGCAAGACCTCTTAATGTCTGACCTTGCAGTTCTCTTTTTCCAATACTCACACTCAAACCATCATAGAATTCAGTATTTGGTTCTTGAGTTGGCCCCCAAATTGAGAAATTAACAATTATTCCATTTGGAGATTCTTGTTCTTCAATTTCCATTTCAGGATAATAGTTAATTTCAAACTCCAAATTTTCATTTTTGTAACTATCCAAATCACCATTTTTACTGCCTAACTCACAAGTTAAAGCACATTGTTTTGTACAAATTTCAGCATCAGGAGCGCAGCCAGTCCCACATTCCTTAAATACACCTCCACGCTCATCACAATCATTCTTCAAATCCTCTAGAGTAATTCCATCAGAAAGATTATATATAACTTTTTCACTTGGAAATTCTTCAGAAATAATATTCTGTGAATTATCTTCATCGGAATTACCATCATCCAAAACCACATCACCGTTATCAGGTGCTTTCATACAACCAGAATAAACAGTTAAGC
>CAYNUR010000338.1:0-1583 GCA_964400435.1 uncultured Candidatus Peribacteria bacterium | reverse complement strand
TGTGGAAGTGACTTCATCTCCACTTAAAAAAGAAACTTCGTCTATTGGCTTCATATTGGGTGGCTCTTGGTATAAGACACAGAGTATAGGTGAGCTTAAAAGAGAAATTTTGTTTGTCATTTCTATGATAATTTAGGTCAATATGGAGAGTACCTGACAACAAAGGTATAAATAAAAAATTTATCTATCAAGTTAATACAACAAACAAAATCTTTCTTCATTTTATGTGTTCAACTAACAACAAAAATAAAAACAAAGCAACAAAAAAATTGATTAACTTTAATTTAAGCTAACAGAATTATTTTTAGTTTCGTACGGATATTCTAGAGCCTGTCATCAAGAAGCTTACGGAGCATGTTTATGATAATTACACCGGACTCTGGACACTGCAGACGGTTGTGATCATCAGCTGTATCATCTTAGGATTAACAATTTTGATGGTTATCAAGCAGGAGCTGTTTCCGAAATGCAGTGGAAATGGAACTTCACCTAAACCTGAAAGGATTGTGAAAATGGGGTGATTGATGACATGCAATATTAATGATACATCTGTGCTTCACTGAAAGTAAATCTTCTACAATTAATACTTTACTACATTTAATTAGTTTGTTCCAGGTATCGTGATTTATGTATATATTATGGAATCAATTCAATACGAGATCTGTGTTGGTGGTGGATCTCAATCAAAACATAAAAATGAACAGATTTCAATGTACAAGTAATAAATTAAAAATTGATCATAATTTTGGTTTTATGTTGAAAATTTCAACTTTTGCTTCCCCCCATTGTCAAATTATGTATTGACATTGAAATATTAAGTGTCCGCTCCGTAGAGCTAAAAGTCTAGTTTCCTCTCAGTTGAGCAGTAACCTCTGAGAAGGGAACATTGACCATCCAATTTATGAATCATTGTAAGTATTTTACTATTCAAAATTTGTTCTTCATATATTAATGCAGTTATTTGTTCAGTTTAAATCACGAAAATGGAATAGAATTATCCAAACAGATCCTAAAAACTCATTTGGAGGACAATGGTGCTCAAACTCAAACAATTTAAAAATGATCTTTGAGAGATTATTTGAACGAGAAAAATTCCTGTGAAAATCTACGATAGAAGCAGGTGAGGGCATTGGTAGCCCTAGAATCTAAGTCTTACCCGGTCTTCTCCATTTCAAGACAGAAAGAGGAGTGAATTAGAACGGGAGCAAGCATTTCTGAACAAAAGGAAAGAATCTTCTGCATCCGAATTCCTGTCTATCTAAGTTGCGGGGCATCACTCCGGAGAAACTGTTGTTATCCTCCTGGTCCTCTGAGAAGCTGTATTTGGCGGTCCTGCAACTTCAGAAGTACTTCTCGAGCTGTGCGGTATGAGTTGTTATAGATGCAGTTAGTGATCCGGGAATCATTCATTTAATGAGCCAATTTCTCATTGGAAGAAACTAATCAGTGAAAGATAAGAATAACCTATCAAATTGTGAATTTAGTGAGATTTGTAATTTAGTGTTTAAAAGTCACAAAATTTCAACTGGTTGTCCTGAAATCTGCTTCTCTTCAAAAAGGTGAGATACACTCAGATGCATAAG
>CAYNUR010000337.1:0-1589 GCA_964400435.1 uncultured Candidatus Peribacteria bacterium | reverse complement strand
ACAAGAATCTTTATAAAATCCTTCTCATCAAAGACAGGTCTGCCTTCTTCTTTAGTCTTGAAATTGTTTTGTATAGGGAACTTATGAAAAGTAACAATGTTTGCTCTTTCTTCCATTTACTGGCTCCTTTGAGTGTATGAAGAAAAACGCCCTCCGAAGAGGGCGCTAAATAGTTTTAAGATAATGTCAAACTGACAAACGGCCAATGCAGAATACATGCAGCCGCATTAGATGACTCTGCTGCGGTTTGTGTAATTCCTGCAATGACGATGCCTGTTGCTGCATCATCTAGACGTCCTGCGGTTGAGGTTGCAACAAGTGTGGTATGTGCAGCAGAACTAGACGCTACATTAAGCGATGTGTCTCCTGTTCCATACACTTGTATCCAACCAGCGCCACCGGACGCGATTGACGTAACACAAAGACCTGCGGGCAAGCCTGATCCTGTACCAGCTGCTGCTGATGTAGTATCAACCTGCTCACTACCGTAGTCTTCATGTACAAGTACTGCGTTACCCGCAGTTAAAGCCTCGTCAGCGGTTACAAACATATAACCTTTCAGACCTCCCTCATTAAAGCCAATTTGTCCAGGCTTAAATGGGAAAACATCTGTTGACGTGTAAACGACCGTTGGGTCAATTCCTGATATATACATAGTAACCCCCTTATTCTTTGTAAACGCCCTGAACGGACGCATTAGACATTGTGAGGTTGCCTGCAAATACCATAGGTACAACCATTGCATCCTGATTAACAGACATACGATCCTCTAAAGGCACCATGTTTCTCATAGAATGAGGACGCCAGTGGATGTAATCTGTATTCAAGAAATACATGTGGTTTTCGGGAATGCCTGAATCACCATCGTATACAACATCAGCAGTATTAAAGGCTAAGTTATCAAAGCCTGAAACACCGTTATCTGTGCGTGTAATACGTTGGATATCAGTTAATGACTCCCAGTAGAACTGGTAGTAATTCGCATCAGCAACAATCAAATCAGGCTTATCATTACCGCGAACACATTCAATCCACATTGCTTGCATGTTGCCCTTGATATTCGATGCAGTTGTTGCACCGCCACCGTCACTGGTTGCATCAAAGACCTGGTTTTGCCAGAAAGAGAATGTTGCACGGTTAATGCCGCCGACTGTACCTGATGTTGGAGCATCAGCCACTTGAGCCTGCAAGCCTGTAATTTGCTTACCGCTTGAGCCTGTACCGTCTGAGTAAATACCTTCAGAAAGTTTGTTAGACATTGTGCGTTCAGCATTTGTGATGCGGGAGTTAAGAAGGTTGATAATCGCTTCTTTACCTGAGTTCTGTACGTCGCCTTCAAGACCAGAAATAGAAACCACAACAGCGGCTTGTTTCCAGTCATATTCAGCAGCACTAAGAACATCAGAAGGCGAAATATCCAAAACTTCGTATCCTGAATAATATTTAAATGTACTGTTTTCTGCGTAATCGAGTTCTTCAACGATAGTACGGCCGCCAGAGGCAGGTCGAACGTTGCCGCGCATATTCAAACGCTGTAAAAGTGCATTTGAATTTGATACGTTGTCAGCGATACGACCAGACCTATTGCG
>CAYNUR010000336.1:0-1589 GCA_964400435.1 uncultured Candidatus Peribacteria bacterium | reverse complement strand
ATTGATTTAATTAAAGATAAAATACAAATTTTCTAAATCTGTCTGACTAAACTCAATTAGATCATTCATACTTAGACCTAATCCAATATTTTTTTGAACCATCAATAAATACAAAACATCAACAGACCTCAAAATACTTGCCATATCCCCCATCGCAATCCCACTTCGTTCAATATTGTTAACTGAGTTAATTTTTTTAAGTTCGTTTGCTTCACCAATAACTTCCTCCCAAGTTTGACCAGGAGCAACCTTTCCTATCTCATTAAAATGATCTTTATTATAGTATAATGCTAAGTTATCAACATAATATGGCAAACCATAAATTGCCTTCTCATTTGAAGAAAAAGAATTAACTAAATCAAAATATGCTACATCGACAAATTCATTGCGAAATTGATCTAAAGACAAAATATTTGAAGGAAGCGGATTGACCATCTCCGTCTTATAAGCAAACCAGCTATTTTGCATAGAAAATATATCTGGCCCCTCTCCTTCTAAAATCTCACTCTCAATTAATTTAACGTACTCATCAAAGTTATTAAACTTTTTATAATTAATCTTTACCCCTGGATTTAAGACTTCATACTCATCAATCATTTTTTCTATAACATCCGCATCATCAAATAACTTAAAATAATTCAACTCAATCACCTCACCATTACTTGAACTAATAACATTTTTATTCTCAAAATTCTCTTCATTCAAAGTACAACCAAAAGAACTAAGTATAAGAAAATTTAAAAAAGCCGCTTTAACTAAAATTTTCATAGAATAATTGTCACTAATAACTTCTACCTTCTTCCACAAGAACAAGTCTTACATCCCCCACTATTCGATTTACAGGCAACTCCAACATTACAAGCTCCAGCTGCCCCATCTGTACCACAGCCACCACACCTTCCTTCATCAGACTTCATTATCATTGGTAAATCATACTTCAACTTAGATACCTCTAACTCTTTGTCATGCGGACAAAATGATTTATTTGGATAAAAAGATGTCGAAACTGTACGAGTAATATTCCCACTATTACAACTCACACAGGATATTTCGTAATCTAAAGAACGAGAAATTAACTGTTCAAAAATTGACCTACACTCCCTACATTGAAATTGTAAAATTGGCATATGAATAAGTTATCAGCGACAATTATAACAAATTATCAAGCTACAGAAAGCTCTTTTTCATCATTAACAACTTCTTCAATCTGAATCTTATTACTACCATCATTCTCTTTCTTCCAAGTCAAAATATTAAGCTCACCTAATACAATTTCTGTTGAATATTTCTTCTCACCTTGCTTATTTTTGTAACTTTTATTAACCAGATTACCAGAAAGATAAACGGCAGAACCTTTAGCCAAGTACTCATCACAAACTTCAGCAAGTTTACCAAATGCAATTATACGATGGTAATCAGCAATAGATTCTTTCTCTTTATTCTTCATAATTAATCTATTCGTTGCAACTGGAAATTTTGCTACAACTTTACCAGATTTTGTTTGCCTCATTTCGACATCTGAAGCTAAATGCCCTATAAGCATTACTCGATTTAAAGTTCTCATAAATTTGAGATTAAAAAATAAATAC
>CAYNUR010000335.1:0-1591 GCA_964400435.1 uncultured Candidatus Peribacteria bacterium | reverse complement strand
CTAACGCCCACGTTGAGGTGCGTTTGAGGCGGCGTCTGCCTTTGCGACAGCAAAGGTCAGCGACGGGTCAAACGTCACCTCCAACGTGTTGTTGGGCGTCACCGCTCCGGTGCCTCAATTAGTGACATTGCTTCGATAACCTCACGAACGATACGTTCTGTAGCTGCTGACCCTGTTGGTGCATTCCTAAACATTGCCGCCACAGAGTAACGTCTTGGACGAAAATGCGGGCGTCTTCCGTTATGGAGGAGTTCCCAAAGCACATCATGGAACTGCAAAAGGAATTTGGATAGTTTCCACAACTCCATGATCGTTCCCTGACCATAAAGTCGGTTTACTTCTTCACGATCTATGACTTGGCGATGCGCTAAGAATTGGTTTCGAGCTGGGCGGATAACCCGTTCAAAAATTCGGCGGGACTCAGCAATGCGCCTCCTGAGTTTGCGAAAATCTTTAGGATTAGGGTAGTACGCGTTATCCAAGTAATGAGGAAGCCAATCCGGCTCATTGGGTGAATCCTGGCGCTTTCTGGCAGCCAACGCATCCCGGCTGAATATCTCTTGGTTATTCTGGGCAAGACCACACAACCGGTCGATATTGTGGGGCGAACCTTGGTCAAAGACCCTTGAAATGGTGATATATGCCGATGAGCTCAGGGCAGTACGAATAGTTAGCCAAAACGTAGGGGTTCGATTTAGCCGATTGAGGAGTCTCTGAGACTTTGACGCGGCATGATCAATGGATAGCCAGGAATATAGAAAAAACGCAGCATGCTGCGCTTCACTATCGAAGTTTTTGAGTTCGGCGATGAAGTCTTGCTCAGCGGTCACGTTGTGACGCCCAACGCCCACGTTGAGGTGCGTTTGAGGCGGCGTCTGCCTTTGCGACAGCAAAGGTCAGCGACGGGTCAAACGTCACCTCCAACGTGTTGTTAGAAATCACTTTTCTCCCCACATACGGTTACTTTCGGCCACTTCTGGGAGAAGCCCTTTTGCTTCATTCTTGCCCTGTACATTTCAGCTGTGGCCCTAGTGGGATTGTGCCGCACAACCATACCAAATAGATCTTGCAGCCCATGCGGCGCTACAACGCCAATTGATCCATCCTTGTTCAGTGTGACTCCAACAGCCGTGGCGTACTCGGGCCATGAGCCGACACCTTCTTCAAGTGAGGTGAATGGAGCAACAGGCTGTCCTGATGTTTGCGGGTACCAAGTGTGGACGGACGCCTGATTTACGACTTCCCACGTTGCAGCAGAAAAAACTTCTGGAAGTTTGGCAGCTAACGCTTGATCTGCCGCCAGGTCGGGCTGCTGTGGATCAAAATAGACAAGGTCAATATCTGAGATTGGCGTAGGCCGACTGAATCCGTGCAACTTGTCCCAAACGACTGAGCGGACTGCCCCCGCACCAATACACCAATAATCAAGGTTGAGCTTCTGAGCTTCGACGAGCGCCTGCATCAGCCAAGGGGTGGCGCCTGTGATCGCGACCAGTTCGCTTTCGAGGTTTCGGTTGGCAATTTGGTTCACGTGAGTTCTAACGCCCACGTTGAGGTGCGTTTGAGGCGGCGTCTGCCTTTGCGGCAGCAA
>CAYNUR010000334.1:0-1592 GCA_964400435.1 uncultured Candidatus Peribacteria bacterium | reverse complement strand
ATATGTAGAAAAGTAGTATTATTCATCTAGGTTCCTTGCTTCCAGAGTCTTAATCTCTTCCTTGTAGTTGTTTTGGATAAGATATGCGTTTTTTAAGTGAGCCATGTTATTGAATAACGCAACGTCGATACAGTAAAAGCTTTTAGCGGGGTTGAGGCTGAATTTTTTGATGGTTCCAATGGGAATATTTTCCGGAAAAATGCTGGACATGCCTCCCGTAACAATGGTATCGCCCACTACTAATGGTACCAAACGGGGTACATCAATCAGCTGTACGGTGGTATAGTCTTTACCGTCCCAAACTAGAGAACCAAAGTATTGGGTGTGTTTAATTTTTGCGTTGATGCGCGATTTGGTGTTGAGGATGCTTTGTACCGTAGCGAAATGGCGGGAGGTATTCTCTACAATGCCCAATACCCCGTTTGGAGTAATCACACCCATATCGTTCGCAATGCCTTGTTTGCTCCCTTTATTTAGGGTGATGTAGTTACGAGGTGAAGAAAAGCTGTTTTTTATTACCTCAGCGCGTATGACCTGGTAGTGGACAAAGGCGGTATCTTTTTGTAGAGCGTGTGCTGTTGCAGTGTTAAAGAGTTGTTTTCGCAACTGCTCGTTCTCCTTGGCCAAAATGTTATTTTCTGTACGAAGGCCAATGTAAGAAGAAACACCTGCTGCCGTGCCGTACACAAAGCCTGCCAAACCTTTGGAAGAGTTAAAAAATTTGGATTGATGATAGGAGTGTGACCGTACCGTAAGGGTTAGGGCTACAAAGGCCAAGAAGGCATAGAGCAGGGTGTTTCTGTAGCGTACTACAAAATTAAGGATGTAATGCATACTCCTGTATGGTTATTTTATGCCTGTGATAAGATACTGCTTCTTCAAGAAAAAAGAGAAAGGCAGCAAAGATATACAGGTACGGCCATACTTTTTACCTTGCGGGAATATACCAAGGAATTGTAGTTTGATAATCGTCCACAATCCCATCCACCCCTAGCACCAAGGCAAACAAAGCCATGCGTACAGGAACGCCGTTATAGGCTTGCCTAAATATGGCCAAATTAGGGTGGTCGTTTAAGTCCGTATCTAATTCATTGGACCCGCTTCGACTATCTCTAGGTAAGGGGTGCATAATTATAGCATCGGGTTTGCAGGTGTTGGTATACGTCGCTTTATTTAACGAGTAAACCCCTCTATGTTTTTCGTACTCTGCAGCACTGTCGAACCGTTCCTCTTGAATTCTAGTGGCATAAATTACGTCAGCATTTTTAATACCTTCTGCTAAATCTTCTGTAATAACAACCGTATGCCCACGTTCTTTTATAATATCAACAATATACTCTGGCATTTGAAGGGAGGTTGGAGAAACCAAGTTGAAGGTTATGTTGTCATATAACGATAGTAGTTTAGAGAGTGAGTGTACTGTTCTTCCGTACGCTAAATCTCCTACCATAGCAATGGTAAAGTTTTTTAAGTTTTTTGTTGCTCTGTATTTTTCTTTAACTATTGTATACAAGTCCAATAGGGCTTGTGTAGGGTGCTCACCTATACCATCACCTCCAACATCAACTCCAACATCACGTCCAACATCAACT
>CAYNUR010000333.1:0-1592 GCA_964400435.1 uncultured Candidatus Peribacteria bacterium | reverse complement strand
CTATTCAGTTGAGCTACGGGGCCATCCCTTGAAATTGGGATTGCAAAGATAGGATGTCTGTTTGATTTTGCAAAAACAATAGCCAAAAAAATTCTACAAAATCAAAGAAACCAGTACTTTAACAGCATGAATATTGAGCTCTGGTCTATTGGCAAAGCCAACGACAGCTATATAAACGAGGGGGTAAACAACTATCTGAACAAGCTAAAACCCTACTGTAACACCAGCTTGGTGATCATACCACCCTCTAAAAAAGCGGCCAACGCCGATGCAAAGCAAACAAAGATCATAGAAGAAGAACTGATCCTGAAAAGACTGCAACCACAGCATTTCCTCATTCTTATGGACGAAAAGGGAAAGCAGCTTGACTCGGTACAATGGTCAGAGCAGTTTCAGCAATTGATGAATATGGGTACCAAAACGGTGGTGTTGCTCATTGGTGGTGCATTTGGCGTATCAGATAAAATAAAAACAGAGGCCAGGCAAATATGGTCTTTATCCAAGCTGGTTTTTCCGCACCAGTTGGTCCGTCTCCTACTGGCCGAGCAAGTGTATCGTGCATTCAGTATATTGCACAATAGTCCGTATCACCATTCATAATCAATTACTTTTGCAGCTGCAATACAATAAACAATGAGTATTACTTTAATCATCATAATCATTACAGCGGTCATTTCCATTAGTGCGTTTAACAATGAGCAGATCCTCACTAAAATGATGCTATGGCCTAAAAGGATGGATAGCCCCAATGAATATTATCGTCTATTAAGCAGTGGATTTGTGCACTCCGACTGGATGCACCTGATCTTCAACATGCTAACACTTTATTTCTTTGGCCCAACGGTAGAATATCTGTTTGCGGCAAATGGTATGAACCCGTCCTTCTTTGGTATATTATATGTTACAGCAATTATAGCCTCTTCCCTACCCTCGTTTATAAAACATAAGAATAACGCCTATTACCGTTCGCTGGGTGCATCTGGCGGAGTATCTGCAGTATTATTTGCCTTTGTCTACTTCGCACCTTGGCATAAGATATACATCTTCGGTATCATCCCGATATGGAGTATACTGGCAGCAGTGGCTTATGTTGGGTACTCCTACTATATGTCTAAGCAAGACAGAGGAAATGTAAACCACGATGCGCACTTATGGGGTGCTATTTATGGTTTTGTATTCACGATACTGTTTGCTCCCGACCATGGGCAGCTATTTCTGTATCAGATCACGCATCCATCATTTTAGCTGAACCTGTAAAACTTTAGAGGTATTGGGTGTTAGCTTAAAACGCTCATCTAAACGCATGCCTACAACCCATACAATACGTTTGTCGGACTCGAGCACCCATACATTCTCTTTCTCGTGGATCGGCATTTTTTTGTCCATCATATAGCGGCTGAGTTTTTTCTTCTTCATGCCCATACCTATTGGGTAGAAGTAGTCTCCTTGTCGCCATTTTCTTAAGATGAGTTTATCCTTAGTAATCTTGTCTGCATCTACACAAGCGATGTTCACATCATCAGGTATTATGCTCACCTTATCCTTCAACTGAAACTTTAAGTCTCCGATAGAAGTATTTATAGTATTTGGGA
>CAYNUR010000332.1:0-1595 GCA_964400435.1 uncultured Candidatus Peribacteria bacterium | reverse complement strand
CCCCAATCGGGTGCTGTGGTTGGGGCACTCGAATGGCGCTACAGCGTCATTGGCGCTGGCGCTTGGCACGGTTGGCGCCGTGAATGGGGATGGACTCGTTCTCAGTGGCGTTGGTTGGGATACGCACGCCTTTGAGGACAAATCTTGTCCGAAGCCTCTCGACGTGCTGGTGATGCATGGCGCTAAGGATAAACATTTTCCGAATTATGGGCGGGATACCGCCAATTGGTTGGCGATGTGCAATGGCTGCGCAGTTGAACCTTGGCTTGGGCCAGCGGGTTGCTTGAACTGGTCGAATTGTGAAGCGACCACGCGTTACTGTGAGTCATCCCAAGGTCACTGGCCGTGGGCGGGGAGTTCTGATCAGCTTATTCGTTGGTTGCGGCAGAGGGGGGCGTTCTAATCATTCCTTCATTGACACATAGTGAATAGTGATGCTATACAGAAATGCACGAGGCCGACATAAGGGACTGTTGTGCACAGTTACCATCAATACGCCCGTATCACGATGAACTCATCACTACAGGAGTCTTTGTTTCATGAAAACCTCCACAGCAGTTTGTGGCGTGGGTATGGTCCCATTCGCCAAGCCCGGCGACTCTGAGCCTTATTACGAGATGGGGCGCAAAGCGGCCATTGCTGCGTTACGGGATGCCGGCATTGATTACGAGCGAATTCAGCAGGCCTACGTCGGCTACGTCTATGGTGATTCGACCTGTGGCCAACGCGCACTGTACGGCGTTGGAAAAACGGGTATACCTGTAATCAACGTCAACAACAACTGCTCCACTGGCTCGACAGCGCTCTTCCTGGCTCGACAAGCGATTGAAACGGGAGCTGCGGAATGTGTTCTTGCGCTTGGATTTGAACAAATGAAGCCCGGTGCGTTGGCGAGTTACTTTCATGACCGACCTTCGCCATTTGAGTCGTTCGATGAGGCTTGCGATGAATTGGTCGGATATCCGGAAGTTCCGATGGCAATCCGGTACTTCGGTGGCGCGGGCATGCAGCACATGGAACGCTATGGAACGAAGGCGGAAACCTTTGCGAAAATCCGATCCAAAGCGAGTCGCCACGCTTCACGAAATCCGCTGGCCTTGTTCCAAAAAGAGGTTACTGAAGAGGAGGTGATGAATTCACCTTCACTAATTGGCCCGTTGACCCGGTTGATGGCTTGTCCCCCCACGTGTGGTGCGGCGGCTGCAGTGTTATGCAGCGAGTCTTTCGCCAAACGCCACGGGTTAAACCATCAGGTTCGAATCGTCGCTCAGTCGATGACAACTGACAGAGCATCGACCTTCGACAGCCGGTCCGTGATTTCACTGGTCGGGGCTGACATGACCTGCGCTGCCGCCAATCAGGCTTACGAAGGTGCTGGCATTGGGCCTCTGGATCTGGATGTTGTGGAGCTGCATGATTGCTTCGCGACTAACGAATTGATTACCTACGAGGGGCTCGGTTTGGCTTCGATTGGTGAAGGTGAGAAGTTCGTTGAAGATGGTGATAACACCTACGGTGGTCGTGTTGTTACCAACCCATCCGGTGGCCTGCTCTCCAAGGGGCACCCCCTTGGCGCGACAGGATTGGCTCAATGC
>CAYNUR010000331.1:0-1595 GCA_964400435.1 uncultured Candidatus Peribacteria bacterium | reverse complement strand
ATGGCAAATAATTTTGCTGACAGTTTGAGAATGCTTGAACACCTTGATCAACTCAAAAAAAATTCAAAACAAGCAATTTGTCTTTGCATGGGAGAAGCAGGAATTATTACAAGGGTAACTGGACATTTACTAGGAAATTATCTAATGTACGCTCCAATTAAGGAATCCGAAAAAACAGCGGACGGTCAAGTTACCGTTGACGAATTAAGAGAATTTCAAAATCTCTTAAAATAGACAAAATCAAGTAATCAAACCTAAATGTCATTAAAAATTGGAATAGTCGGCTTACCAAATGTCGGAAAATCAACACTTTTCAATGCCCTAACAAAAACTAAAGCTGCTGAAGCTGCAAATTACCCATTCTGTACAATTGATCCGAATGTTGGAATTGTTGAAGTCCCAGATCAAAGGCTTCACCAACTTGCCGAACTTCATAAGTCAGAAAAAAAAATCCCAGCTGCAATAGAATTTGTAGACATTGCTGGACTTGTAAAAGGTGCTAGTGAAGGAGAAGGTTTAGGTAACAAATTTCTCTCACACATTCGTCAATGTAACGCAATCGCACATGTAGTTAGAATTTTCGATGATCCAAATATTTCACATGTGCATGGAACAATTGACCCAAAGTCAGATAGGGAAGTTATAGAGTCAGAATTATTACTCGCCGATTTGCAAACTGTTGAGAAGAGATTGGCAAAGGCACAAGCTGATTCGAAATCAGGAGATAAAACGAAAAAAGCATATCTTGAAATAATCCAATACGTTTTTGACCACCTACAACAAGGGAAACTAGCTGTTGAAATTGATATAGACGATGAAGCAAGAAAACAACTTCAAGATTTACACTTACTTACAGCTAAAGAAAACCTTTACATTATCAATCTACCGGAAAGCGAAATTGGAAACGTAGACACATCTCGCTATGCAGAAATGCTTGGAATTGAAAATCCAGAAAAAATTATTCCAGTTTGCGCAAGAGTAGAAGAAGAATTATTAAGTTTTTCAGAAGAAGAAGCTAGAGAATATCTAGAAAGCCTTGGTCTAGAAAACACAGGACTAGATCACTTAATTCGCAGTGCTTACAACACTCTTGGTTTGATGACATTTTTTACAGCTGGTCCAAAAGAAGCAAGAGCCTGGACTGTGAAACAAGGTGTATACGCACCGCAAGCAGCTGGAACAATTCATACAGATTTTGAAACAGGATTTATTAAAGCTGAAGTTGTACCGTGGAATCATCTAGTAGATGCTGGTAGCAATACAAAAGCAAAAGAAAAAGGGCTTCTAAGAATGGAAGGAAAAGAATATTTAGTTAAAGATGGAGATGTTATGCTATTTAGGTTTAATAATTAAGCTTAATCTTGATTTTTCTTTAATCCAAAATAGTTAATTCCTAGATAAATATAGAGAAGTAGAATCACAGTCGTAAATAAGACCCAGCTTAAATCAAATTGCAAATAGAATAGTTCCATAGAAATGGTTACTGTTGCCAATGTTAGCAATGCAAATGAAGTTAACCATAACCAGTTTTTTCCTCTAATAATTGGGAAATATCTTTTTAATACATTTGTTAAAAATAGAACAGTAAACAAAAG
>CAYNUR010000330.1:0-1600 GCA_964400435.1 uncultured Candidatus Peribacteria bacterium | reverse complement strand
CCGGATGCAGGTGCGTTCATCGCGCATGGTGTTTCTTTCGGATTTGGAACCAGTCGAATCACGCCATCAGCCGCTGGTCACGTTGGAGCGTCCGCATCAGGTTGATGCCAGCGTCGCCGGCAATCCGCTCACACTCTCCGGGCGGCAGTACCCGCAGTAGACTCCTCTCCTCGAGGATTTCGTTGATTCGGGTGTAGCCCGCTCGCGCCGACTGAAAAGTAGCCCACAAAACGGCCAACTGGCGCATCGGGTTGTAGACTCGATCGACATAAACCAGATATCCGATCAGAAGACCCAGACCGAACTCCCCTCGAGCAGCCAGTATCAGTCCGTAGACCAGCACGATGAGTTGAGCCAGGTGGGAACAAAGAGAGTAGAATGGGCCGAGAATTCCGTTGGCCACACCCGCTCGCAAAGCGTGAGCGTAGTTGCGACGATTCACTTCGTCGAAATTTTCTCGAAAATAGTCGCGGCGTTCGAAAACGGCGATCACCTTAAAATTCTCCAGGCTCTCCGTGACTTCTGCCGAGACCTTACCCGTGCTGACGAGATTGGTGGCGTTCTGAGAGCGAATCCAGGGGGTCAGGGCGGCCGTGAGCAGACCGACCACCACTGCGGGGACGAGCGCGGCCGCACCAAGGCGGGGCTGAAGGAAGAGTAAAAATCCGGCCGCCCCGACCATCGAGACGATACTACCCACGAAGCGCATCAGAGACTGCGAAAAGAACTGGTTGATCTTCTCCGTGTCGTGATTGATACGAGAGATCAGATCGCCCGTTTGATGCCCGGCGAAGTAGGCCAACGGCAAACTCTGCAGCTTGTGAAACACCTCGTCCCTCAGACGGTACACCACCCGTTGACCGATGCTACCCATCCACAGCGATTGAAAATATTGAGTGACGAAGGCCACTGCGGCAATCAAAAAGAGCAGCCCACCGTATCGCATCACTCCCTCGTAGTCACCGACCACCAGGTAGGTGTCGATAGCATAGGCCAGGACGGCCGGCGCCGACAGCCCTAATCCGGATGTGATCAGAAGAGCGATGGTGGCCTTGATCAGGTTCTTCTTTTCTATCAGCAGCAGCCTATTCATACTCGTGCGTACTCTTCTGCGATTCGAAAATCTGCCGATAGTCCGGGGAGGCGGTCATCAGTTCGGCGTGGGTGCCGGAAGCCAGGACCTCCCCTTCCATCATCAAGATGATGTTGTCGTAGTCCGCAATGGTCGAAATTCGCTGGGTCACAGCTAGCAGAGTCAGACCCGGATAGTTCGCTCTCATATTCTCGAGAACTCTCTTCTCGGTCTGCTGGTCCAGTCGGGCCGTGAAATCGTCCAACAGCAAAATGTCAGGGTTCACAGCTAGCGCCCTCGCCAGCATCACCCGTTGCTTTTGACCTCCCGAAAGCGAGGTCCCTCGTTCCGACACGACCGTCTCCAAACCTTCGGGCAGCGACTCCACGAAGTCGTGGAGTTCAGCGGTCCTTACCGCCCTCTCAAAACCTTCCGGTGTGACCTCGGGATGAAAGGCGATGTTCTCGCGAAGGGTGGTGTGAAACAGAGCCGACTCTTGAAATACCATCGATACTTGATGCTTCAGAT
>CAYNUR010000329.1:0-1601 GCA_964400435.1 uncultured Candidatus Peribacteria bacterium | reverse complement strand
ATCTATAGGATACGAGACAGGGCTGAAATTTTACTCAAAGCTAGTCATCATCGTCGAGAAAGATGGCGGGATTGATGGACTTACTCCTCAGGGTGGGTCGGGTCGGGTCGGTGGATACCAGAGCCACGCCGGATTTATAGCCGGTCTGCCACTGAACCTCGCCTGCGGCGTCGTCCCAAACGCCGGCCACGCCCGATTTGTAGGCCTGGTTCCATTCGACTTCGCCGCTTTGGGGGTTGTACACACCCGCCACGCCCGACTTGTAGGATTCGTGCCATTCAACTTTTCCCTTGGTGGGGTTGTAGACACCGGCTACGTCGGATTTATAAGACTCTTTCCATTCAACCTGACCCGAGTTCGGGTTGTAGGCACCGGCCACTCCTGATTTGTACGATTCTTTCCACTCCACCTGACCGGTCGACTCGTTGTAGACCCCGGCAACGCCTGACTTGTAGGACTCTTTCCATTCCACTTGGCCGGAGGTTGGGTTGTAGACGCCCGCTACGCCCGACTTGTAGCTTTCTTTCCACTCAGTCTGGCCGGTAGAGGGATTGAAGACACCGGCTACTCCAGACTTGTAGCTGCTTCTTGATTCGATATTCGGATTGGCCGAGGGCGCGACAGCGTCCGAAAGCGACACTTTGTCCGCACGCGGGGGAGTCTCGACCGCGGTACGGGCCTCCGTGTTGGTGGATTGGGTCGGGTTGGCGCTTGAGCCTTGGAGAGCTTTGAAGAGACTGTTGAAAATGTTCATCTTAAACCGAGGCTACCAGTCTTGTCTTAAAGAGTGCCGAAATCAGACTTTCATGTTTTACAACTCGGCAACCCGGTGTTCAAGAAACGCCATGTAGGGTTATAATATGGAGAACAATCATCATGCTAGACCTTTATCAACACGACGAACCCTTCTACCCTTCATCGGACGACGAGCCGATGGGTGAGAACGATGTTATCTGCTGGTTGATGACAACATCCCTGGATATGCTGAAACGTCATTTTCAAGACGATGAAAACATCTACGTCTCGTCCAACTCTTTCGTCTACTATGTCAAAGGCCAGCCGAAGGAGCGTGTGGCACCCGATCTGTATGTGGTCAAAGGCGTGTCCTCGAGGCAGCGCCGCAACTATAAGATATTCGAGGAGGGTGTGATCCCTCAGGTCGTGTTCGAGTTCACTACGGATAGTTCACGGTACAAGGACCTGGGTACAAAAAAGGGACTGTACGAACTTCTCGGCGTGAAAGAGTACTACGTCTTTGACCCGGCGGGCGAATATCTCTCTCCCCCCTTCCGAGCTTACACGCTGGTCGACGGGGTCTTTCAGGAACGCGAGCCGAAGTCCAGTTATTTCAGTGAAGAGCTTGACCTGACGATCAAGGCGGTGGACAAGCTTCTCAGATTCTATCCGCCAGACTCACTGCAGGCTATTCCAACATCAGTTGAATTGAAGAAGATCGCCCAGGAGCAGGCTACTCGAGCGGCACAGGAAGCCGCCAGAGCCGAGAAAGAGGCTGCCAGAGCCGAGAAGGAAGCGGCAAAAGCTAAGTCGGAGTCTGAACGCGCAGACCGAGCTCAAGAGCTGCTCGAGTAGACCATCCCAGG
>CAYNUR010000328.1:0-1601 GCA_964400435.1 uncultured Candidatus Peribacteria bacterium | reverse complement strand
TTGTGGATAGTGCCGGGGTGGATGTACTTCTGGTGGGCGACTCTGCCAGTAATGTTATGGCAGGGCACGAGACAACGCTACCGATTACGTTAGACCAAATGATTTATCACGCCAGTGCGGTGGTGCGGGCGGCTCAGAGGGCTTTGGTAGTGGTCGATCTTCCTTTTGGGAGTTATCAAAGTGATTCTAAGGAGGCACTGCGTTCGGCCATTCGGGTTATGAAGGAGAGTGGAGCACATGCTGTGAAGTTAGAGGGAGGTGTTGAGATTGAGGAGGCTGTGGGTCGTATTTTACAGGCAGGTGTTCCGGTAATGGGGCATTTGGGGCTTACGCCTCAGTCTATTTACAAGTTTGGTACGTATACGGTGCGAGCTAAAGAAGCCGAGGAGGCCCAAAAGTTACAGGACGATGCTAAGCTGTTGGAGGCGCTGGGTTGTTTTGCGATTGTGTTAGAAAAGGTACCTGCAGCCCTGGCACAAGCGGTGGCAGAACGTGTTGCTATTCCGGTTATTGGTATTGGGGCGGGTAGTGGAGTAGATGGGCAGGTGTTGGTGTTGCACGATGTATTGGGGATGACGCATGCCTTTAGCCCGCGTTTTTTAAGACGATATATGAATTTGTACGAGGATATGGGGAGGGCTATTTCGCAGTATGTGGCGGATGTGAAAAGCAGTGATTTTCCGAATGCCGGTGAGTCGTATTAGTTGTGACTTGTTTTCGAAATTGTACTTTACGTGATGACTCACAGGTTCCCTCGGCCCGGTATAAAAAGGTGAGTAGTCGGGAATACCGACATACTGCTTTTTCTTCCGGTTCTCCTTCCTCAAAAATGTTTTTTATGTGCCCTGTAATGGTGCTTCTTCCTCTATCAAATAACTCACTCATTTGTTTTTGGGTAAGCCATACGGTATCCTGGTCAAACTGAACCTCCAAGTGCATGGTATGGTCTTGGTTTCGGTAGATGATGATTTCACTCATAACGTATCTTTAACTTGAATTTACTCCATAAAAGAGCCGCTGCGCATACCCTTTCTTCCTTCGGCATGCAGTGGCCTAGGCGTTGGGGTGGTTGAGGGACTTGCGTGGCAAGTTGTATAGCTGAAGCATCGAAGCCGATTTGTTTTAAGGTTTTAATTGGGGCAGCCCTGCGTATTTTGTAGCGGTGCAGGTTTCGGCGCATTCCTCTTTTTAGGGTTCTTTCTGCGTTAGTGGTAATGCTTTGTCCCTTTTCAAAATTTTGTTGTTCGTCGGTAGAGAGCGGAACAACCTGACCAACTCTGAAGTGCATCTGACTAACTTCGAAGTCCATCTGACCAACTCTGAAGTGCATCTGACCAACTTTGAAGTCCATCTGACTAACTTCGAAGTCCATCTGACTAACTCTGAAGTGCATCTGACTAACTTCGAAGTGCATCTGATCAACTTCGAAGTCCATCTGACCAACTCTGAAGTGTATCTGACTAACTCTGAAGTGTATCTGACTAACTCTGAAGTGCATCTGACCAACTCTGAAGTGCATCTGACCAACTCTGAAGTGTATCTGACTAACTCTGAAGTGCATCTGACCAACTCTGAAGTGCATCTGACCAACTCTGAAGTGC
>CAYNUR010000327.1:0-1604 GCA_964400435.1 uncultured Candidatus Peribacteria bacterium | reverse complement strand
ATCATCGTAAGCATAGAAAGTGTGAAACATCGTGTTTATATTTGCATTTCTTATAGCGCAGTTGGTGTATGCATTAGACGCTCCAAGGAAGAGTTGGTGCAGCTCGATCTCTTCGTCAAGCCTGCAGAGCCGAAACCGGCGGAAGGAGTAGATGCGGTGGTAGACACCCAAAAAGAAGATGGCGATGTGACTGATGACGAGAACGGCGATGGCTCGCCTCCAGCGCGAGGACCGCTAGAAGAAGATAGCGATGTGACTGATGACGAGAACGGCGATGGCTCGCCGTCAGCGCGAGGGCCGCTGCAGAAAGGATATCGAGCAGTGCAGCCAGAAGCCGTTTGCCATGTCAACGAACATCTTTCTGCCTTTACTTATCAGAAAAGATGGCCGCGCATGCCTTGGCAAGAGATCGGCGGCAGTAGTGTCGTGCACCCCCATGGTAAGGATGACCAGGGAAGGCCGTGGATGTGGTTGCTCGACACAAAAACGGTGCCTAAAGCTAACTCGCCAGAAGAAGCAGGTCTCCTCGCCGATGGAACCTTACAGTGCGACAGCGATGGTGCTTACCCCCGAGTTCCGGCTTGTCTTGATTGTGCGCTCGCGCTTACTAAGAAAAAAAAGCCGACCATGCCACGGTATGCGCTCGCCAACGACAATCTGATCGGAAGGGAGCCTGTTTGTCACCGCGTCAATGGCGTCAAGTTGTCGCCTGTCACCTTTACCATGTTGTCTTTGGCACGGATGGTCGTTAAGAAAGTTATTGCAGAAAAGGAGAAGCGCAAAGATCCCAAAGAGAAGCAAAAGGGATTGCGCAGCAACACGATCTGCTTTCCGCAGGCTCGCATTGCAGAGCTCATCACTGAGTCGTTGCCCGCAGAGCCGAAGGCGTCGGCTGATTATTTCGCGAAGCATCTCAGCATCGCCTTGGCGGGATGCAAGCCCGAGGATTTGCACACACATAGAGATTTCCAGGTGCCGAAAGAGCCATACATGACAGCGGTACGATTCAGCGTAGCACATTCTCAAGCTTATCAGAACCTGCGAATAGACGAAGAGGAAGCGAGTCGTCGATTTGCGGACATTGGGCGCAGTATAGCAGAAGTTCTTCAGCAAGCGACGCCCATTGATACCTCCGCTTCAACGCCGCATCATTTGGACGGGCCAGCTGCAGTTGACAGTGCTGAGATCTCCGTTGGCCAAGCCGTCTTGGGTGAAGACGAGGATGCTACGGAGCACGGTTCATGTGCAGCAGAAATCGAAGCTGATAGCTTGCCCGAGCCACCTTCGATGGCAGATCTTCCTGATTTGGGCCTCTTTTGCGCAGCCTCTGACCTAAGCAGTGCCGATACAGATGTCGAGCGAGCCATGCGCGAGTTGGCTGCCAAAGTTGAGATCGTCCGAGACTTGGCGAGCAAAGGTGACAATCCGGAGCAGGTCATGCGCCAGGTGCTGGAGCTCAAGGACGCGACAAAGCTCATCAACGAGGAAGACTTTCAGAAAAAGTTGGATGGTCTGTTACAGGAGATGGCTGAGGCAGAAGGGCTGCCTGGCGATGCTCGGCAGGCTAATGGCAAATACGTCATTCATACTTCGAAAAAGCCGCT
>CAYNUR010000326.1:0-1605 GCA_964400435.1 uncultured Candidatus Peribacteria bacterium | reverse complement strand
GGCGGGGATGTGTATTATAGAGAACATTATGATTGTTCCTCTCTTACTGGAGAAGGTTGCGTAATGAAATTGGATTAGCGATGGCAACATAGCGATAAAACGAAACAGTCTGTCGCGGTCTGGTCTGGCTAGGCATACTTTCTTCCTTCTTGACGGTCCAAACGTCGTGTTGAATGGTATAGCGAAATCCTGCCAAGGGTGCAATGTCTCGCTAAATCGAATGACAGCCTCAATTTCTGATGAAAATGTAACGATTTCTGACGCGGAAGCATAGTCGTTCGTAAAAAATTCATTAAATTATTCCAAAGACATAAAATTCTTTTCAAGAAAAACATGTGCTTTTTCGTTTGGAGCTTAAACTTTGTGTATCACGATCCGAAATAGAGTGCGTTCATAAATCACAGGTTCGCGACCATATGCTAATGGGCAGGATATGAATTTTGATTTTGAGAAAATGAAGAACAAGCAAAAAGACGATGGCAGTCATTGGACTTCCTACAGCGACTTGTTCATGGCCCTTTCGTTTCTCTTCTTACTTCTTTACGTTGTTGCCAGCTTTCGCACCGGCACGGTCGCCCATTCTGCGAAGCTTAAGCAGGTGGCTATGGAAGATCAACAGTCGCAGCTACAGCAGCAGATTCAGATATACGAGAGAATCTCCAAGAATTACGTCGAACAGCAGGCGACAGCTGACGAGCGAAAGCTCTATGACCAGGTTGTGAAAAAGTTAGACCTATTGAAGGACGAAGCCGAGCAGAAAAAACAAAAGCTCGCTCAGCAACTGCAAGAGCAGCAACGGCGTGAACAGGAACTCAACCAATATCAGCAAACCGTGAAGAATTTGATTCACGCGAATCTAAACTCAACCAAAAGTGTGCAAGAACGAGAGAGAAAGCTAGCACAACGAGCCAAGGAGCTTCAAGAGCTCGAACGGACGTTGAAGCAAAAGCAGCGAGAGATCACCAGCAAAACGGTGGCCTTGAACACGACGCAGGTGAAACTACAAGAATCGCGTGAGAAAGAGCAGGAAACTCGGAAGGAAGTTGAAGCGACTCAGCGTAAAGTGCAAGAAACTGAACGGCAGTATAAGAGTAAGATCGCTGAAATCACCCAGGCCTCGCAGCAGAAAATCGCTCAAGTGCAGGCTGAGTTGAAGGAGCAGCAGCAACAGTTACAGCAGCAGCAAGCGGCTTTCCAGTCGAAAGCTCAAGAGCTGCAGCAAGCTCAGGCAACCATACGGCAGCAAGCCGAAAAGAATCAAAAGTTGATTCAGATCGCGAAATCAGCACAGGCTAAGAGTCAAGCTAAAATAGAACAACTTAAACAGCAGTATCAGGGGGTTCTCGATCAGGCTGAGAAAGAGTTTCAGAGCAAATTGCAGAAGGAACGGATGTCGGCCGCGGAAAAGCTGGCGGCTGAAAGAGAGTATCGGGGTAGGCTGGAAAAGGAAAAGCAAAAATACACCGAGGCTATGAAAGACTTGGAAGGTGAGCTGCAAGATAAGCAGGGTCGTATGGCGAAGCTGCAAGGTTT
This sequence comes from uncultured Candidatus Peribacteria bacterium, assembly GCA_964400435.1. Taxonomy (GTDB): domain Bacteria; phylum Patescibacteriota; class Gracilibacteria; order UBA1369; family LOWO2-01-FULL-3; genus CAYNUR01. Next base: position 72 of record CAYNUR010000326.1, on the reverse strand, counting down.
GCAAAAGGAGTTGGAAAATAAGAACCAAGGTCTTGCCAATGCTCTCAACGATGCGAAAGGCGCTGCTGGACA
>CAYNUR010000325.1:0-1607 GCA_964400435.1 uncultured Candidatus Peribacteria bacterium | reverse complement strand
GTACAAAAACTACGTCTGCTACAAAATCTTGTAAATAATAAAGGGGTTATGACACAATCGTTTTTCAAGGATTTACAAAATGCGGACTTTTTTCTCCGTAAAATAAGAGATAATATTTTAGAATCAGACAACAAAAACAAATATAATATCATAAACGGCATCATTCACAAACAGATTCTAAATAACATAACTAAAGAAAGAATCAACATACTATGCGTCCCTGAAGAAATTCTAAAGATAATTGTGACAAATGTTCATTACAAATATTTAGTTCACCCGAGCCCAAAACAGACTTTAAAAGTAATAAAAACATTGGTTTACCATCCAAATATGACAAACATTTCGATGCAGATATGTAAAAGTTGTATCCAATGCATAATGGGATCAAGGCAGAATTTACGGTCCGTAACAGGGTCAGTCAGAACCCATGATTCGGATTTAACACTAGAGACAATATATATAGATCATGTTCCGAATTTACCTCGCTCCAAGGAAGGAAAAACAGCAATTTTAGTAATAGTAGACTATACATCTAACTATTCAATATTTTATGCAACCAAAGACTTGACTGGGTCAGAATCGGTAAAAGCTTTAACTATATATGTCCAACATTTTGGCCCGCCGCGCTTTATAGTTAGTGATAATTCAAAGTCGTTCATAAATGAGGAAATAGACAAATTTTGCACACTCTATTCAATACAATGGAGGCTTAATAAAGCTTACAATCAACAACAAAACATAGCTGAAAAGGGAGTTGACTATTTAAAGCAACAGCTAAATCGTGTGATTCAGAATCCCCAAATGAATATAAGGAAAAATTGGGTAGCATATTTACCTTTGATAAATATAGGTATTAACAGATTGTTATATCAGAACCTTTTTACAAGAAAACAACTTTTGTTTGGAATTAATCACTATGATGCATTAAATAACTTGCCGTTTGATATGACACCGACCCAAATCGAAAAAATAAATCCAATTTCGGTTAAAAGGAATTCTACTAACATAAGAAGAAATGAAATAAAGGAGAAAGCTCGTTTGAAAAATATCTCATCAAAATTCTTTGTAAATCAAATAGTCATTTTCAATCATCCCGTGACAGAAACTGTGGATGGTAGCAAGAAATTACTGCCAAAGAACAGATTATTTCATAAGATTGTCGAGTTGTTTCCAAATGGAGCAACAATTGTCAATTTGGAGACAGGAATACAATTAACAACTCACTATAAATTTTTACAAATACCAGAGGTGGATAATATGTTAGATATATACAAATTGGATATTACGAAGGCTCTTTCAAAAATTACGACGGCTCAGCAAAAACTTGACTTTAAGCGAGTCATAGCTGACCATCTTGTGGAAAAAGAAGAAAATGACCTGGAAAATGATGACACATCTTTTGCGGAACATCTTGAAATGGAAAAATATAACATAGAAAACGATGGAACAACATATGACTCAAGTTCAGCAACTAATTTATTAATAAATACAAAAGTAAATCAAAAACTAAAAGGAATACAATCTACAAATTTTGAAAGACTAAAAACGAAAGTTGAAAAAAATACTAAGATTAAGATTAATTTAGATTTACAACTAAGAACATTTTT
>CAYNUR010000324.1:0-1610 GCA_964400435.1 uncultured Candidatus Peribacteria bacterium | reverse complement strand
CACATAAACAATTAAAATGAAAACTCTAATAATATCATCATCATTAAATCCAAATTCTAACTCCTTCAAAGTCTGCAAACACTTGAAAGAAAAATTATCCCAAAAATCAGACATTGAAGTCGAATTAGTTGATTTAAGAGATTTTGAAATAAAACATACCTATAAAGGAAAAACCAAAGACATGGAAAAGTTAGAGACAATGATAGAATCTGCTGACAATTTTATAATTGGAATGGCTGTCCATTGCTACTCAATAAATGATTATTTGAAATCCCTCATAGATAATTGCTTCCCAGGAAAAGAGCACAAACTCTTTGGAATTATCGCTGCAGCTGGAGGCGAAAGAAGTTATTTATCAACTCAACATCTTGTTCAAATTCTAATGAACGAGCATAGAATGCTACCGCTGCCAAGAACTTTGTATGTAACAAAAAATGATTTTAAAGACGAAGAAATAATTAATGAAAATATTCACGGTAGAGTAGAGCAATTCATTGATGAATTCTACTCACTTGCAAAAAAACTAGTTTAAAATTAACCTTCAATATTATGTTAAAAGTTGGAGATCAAGCCCCAGAATTTAAGCTAACAAACTCTGAAAAAGAGGAAGTTAGCCTTTCAGATTTTAAAGGAAAAAAAGTAGGACTTTTATTTTTCCCTTTAGCCTTTAGTGGAGTTTGTACAAAAGAGCTATGTATGGTTAGAGATGCATTAAGTCATTTTAATAATATTGAGGCAGAAATTTTAGCAATATCTGTAGATTCACCATTTGCCTTAGAAGCATTTAAAGAAAAAGAAAAACTACAGTTTAAATTACTTTCAGATTTTAACAAAGAAGTAATAAAATCTTACGATGTAGTACATGAAGACTTTGCATTTGGCATGAAAGAAGTTGGAAAAAGAGCAGTCTTTGTATTAGACGAAGATCATAAAATTACTTATCTAGAAATAATGGAAAACCCAGGTGACTTACCAGATTTGATGGCGGCAAAAGATGCTCTTATGAGCTAAACTTTTTTGGCAAAATTTCTAATAATGCCCATAAAACTTTCTCCATAGCGTTCAAGTTTTGTATTACCGACACCGTGAATTTCCAAAAACTCTCTATTTGTTTTTGGAAATTCACGGCACATTTGTCTCAAAGACACATCACTAAAGACAACAAATGGCGGAACATCATTTTCATCAGCAATTGATTTTCTCAAACTACGTAGTTCTTCAAATAAATCACGATCAAATTCTTCTTCCAATTCAGAAGAGTCAGACTTTTTGCTAACACTTTTTAATACTTTTATTTTAACTTCTGGTAGTTCAATTTTCTCAGTTAACTTTAAAAATTTCTTACCTTTATTTGTAATAATCAATACAGGATATTGACCTTTCGAACGAAATAATAGTTTTAAAGAAATCAAATATTCAATTATCTGATCAAGCTCTCTACCATTAAATTCATTAACAATATTATAAACAGAAAGACTTCTATGTTCGCGAAAAATCTTCTGACTTTTGCTTCCTAATAAAATATTTGCCACATATTTTTTCCCATATCTATTATCCAATCTGACTACTGCAGATAATATTTTTTGTGTAATTTCAGTCGCATCAAAAGT
>CAYNUR010000323.1:0-1617 GCA_964400435.1 uncultured Candidatus Peribacteria bacterium | reverse complement strand
ATCTAGATAACCCAGAACCTAAGAAGGCTCAGAGCAAAAAGACCTATCTAGAAAAACCAGAAGCTAAAAAAGCTAAGATGAAAGAAAGTTATTTGAAAAAGAAGCAGAGTGTTTATGGTAAATTTCAACAAGCCATGAAAGCTAAAAAAAGGTCAATTGGTCTTTCAGAATTTTGCCAAGTGTGTCAGCATCTGAAAACTGCAGATAGTGTGCAAAAGTTTAACTCTGAGGTTCCCTTGAAATATCAAGTGGTAATGTCAAACTATGAAGATCAACAGACACCAACCATTTGTTACTACTGTAAACATCTATTGTCAAAAGGCAAGCTCCCAGCTTCAAATGAATTTGTATCAGGTTTAAATGAGTCCAGATATATAAATGAACGAATGGTTGAAGAGTTGTTAAATAAACTGGAGGAACAATTTAAAAACAACATTGAGCAATTAAGTCTTCTAAGGTTAGATGTCTGGAAAAAAAGAAGTTTCAATCAAAACTTTGAATATTTGATGTCTCAGTGCAGTGACAAAGAAAGGATAAACATTGAGTATGAAAGCAAAGACAAAATAAAGCAAGACAAATTCAAAACAGGATTGGGATATTTAACCCTAAGAAATATAATCAAGTTTGTAATAATTAACAAACAAGAGACAATATTCAATAATAGTGATGATTGTGAGATTTCACAAGTTGGAAAATGTCATTTGATCAAAGATTTTTATGAGCACATGTTCACAAATGAATTGGAAGTTTATACTTCTTTAGACAAAAATATAAAATTTTCAAATCTCACCTTAACTAATACTAGCAATCTACTGGCTATCACTGAACAATTTGGAGAAGAATACATAAAAACATGCCAGGAAATATTGCCTGCTATTTTTCAAGAAAAGACATCTTTACTGAAGAATATTGAGGAAGGGAAGGTTTATTGTAACACAGGGTCAACATTAATAAACCATTTAATAAAGCTAGTCATCCCCTTCCAAAAGATAATTCATTTGACCAGAGGGTATAGCTACAAAATTAAAGGTCCCTGTATAAATGTTCCATCTTCAGTACAGAAAACAATAGCAAAGATTCTTCCTCAAGATTTGAATGTATTACTTACTCCAATAGCTCTTAAACGAAAACTGTGTTATATCAGTGACTATATATTTCAAGAGATTCAAATTCCAAGATTGCTTGGAATATTCAAAACATTGAAATTTACTTTCAAAAATCCACATTTTAAAGAAGTGGTTTTTAGTAAACAGCTAATGGAAAGGGAGACAGATGAATTTGTAAATAAATGCAAAGCTCAAGTGGAAAATATGAAAACACAGGAAAATAATGTCGAAGAAGAAGGCAGACAATCTTTTGAGTTGGACAATAGTTCATCAAGTGATGATGATGAAATAACAATTGATGTAGATGAATCAATACAAACAACAAGAGATGTTTCCAAACTTCAAGCTGACAGCATGATGATTCCGTTTGACAGGCCAAGCTTAACAGGAAGCACATTAGCTGATGCAATAGCGACACAAATTGAGAAGCAAGGAGTTTTTGTCAAAAAGAATATGAAATCAAAAAGGCTAACAAGAAGACAGAAATTAATGAAAAGGCTTAATATAGCTC
>CAYNUR010000322.1:0-1622 GCA_964400435.1 uncultured Candidatus Peribacteria bacterium | reverse complement strand
CTGTAATGATAATTATAGGCATAAACAAAATCATTGCTTTAGTTTAAAAAGTTCCTTTGACTAAGATGGAGAAATATTCCCCAGAAAAAAGGAAGACCCTCCCCTTAAAAACATAGCATTCAAAATTTTTGAAAAAGGTTCAGTTTTTTCAGCAGTTTGACAAATTAACCACAACTATGAACTGCAGGTAAAAGATGCGTCCTCAACATTAAAGAAAATTGACCTAAGCTTTACAGATTTATTGGAAAATAGCATGGAAGAATTTAGTGACATTGTAAGATCAAAAGATACAGTTTACAGTCTCCTTAAACATTTTTGTGATCCGGATGTAATAAGAGGAAAGAGAATAGCCGGTTTGACAGCAATACTGATTCTTTTTCTAAGTTCAGTGATCAGTACAGCTGCTGCAACTGGAGTCGCATTTGCTGTAGAAGGGTTTGGAACAGCAGAGCCAATTACAGAGGAAGTCTTATCTAAAGAAGCCGGAATAAATGTCTTAGAAAGGCAAAAAGATGAGATGTTTTTAAATGTCACAAAAGGTAAAAACTTATTTGTGAGCCAGCTGGCAGATGATGTGTCAAATCTTCAAGATGTGGTCGGATATCTTTATTCACAGGTTCAAGATATGCAATTGTCATTAAAAATTGGTTTTGCATATGAAAAAATAATGCATTTCCTTTTAACTGTATTGACACCACAAAAATGGGACTATGAACACAATGATTTTTTATTTTTCGTTCAAGAAAGTATTGCAAAGACCGGATTAATGAAACAAGGTACATTATTTGGATTCAATCCAATAGCTTCTTTGTTGATGTATAGTGGTATTTTCACCCGCATATTGTTTGACAAAGAAACTGATGCGTCCTGTTCAAAATCGAGAATAGTAAATGAATTTTACACAGTTCAAATCAATACTGAAAATGTTGGGATACCTACAACAACAAATCCTGTCAAATATAAAATTCATAAGAACAAATTTTTGTGGATTTCAGAAGAGGCCTTTCTACCACAAACCAAGTTTAGACCGATGAAGACAATTTCCTATCAGAGAGAAATTCTAACAGATAATTCAATAGAAGTGCATCCATATAATAATACCATTATCATGGTCGTAACTTCCAAAAATGTGGTGAATTATGAAATAATTTGCCAGAAGCTTCACAAGAACGGCACTATAAGAACAGGTTCTGTTATTTCCATTCCCTGTCAGTGTAGGTTAAGTTCCAAATCATTGAATATTTCAACATACACGGTAAGTTTAAATGTTCAACAATTTATGCAGTAATCTATTTCATTTTAGGTACACATAATTGGTAGGAAAGTGTTGAACAATTTTGAAAATGACCTCAAACTTATATACGATGAACACCTGGATGTTAAGTACCATGCAAATATAACTGCTTTTAAGACAACAAATAAAGCATTAGAGAGTGGAGTGCTTGAAAAGTTGATTGAAGATATTTTTTTTGCAAAAAATGAGGTATTTTCCATTTTTTTTCAATAGCTTTATATTAAAATATTTTTCTTCTTTAAGGTATTAGATGATGAAAGGACAATAATTTCAAAGCCAGTAGGTTTTTTGGAATTGATAAAAAATGCTTGGGAGAATACTACTGACA
>CAYNUR010000321.1:0-1628 GCA_964400435.1 uncultured Candidatus Peribacteria bacterium | reverse complement strand
GGTGAGCAGCCAATTAAAAAGCAAATTCAAAAAATATTCCCAGGTACATTTAGATAATGGGATGAGTGGAGCAGAAATTGCTCAAAAAATGCTGGATGATCACGGAATTCGCGATGTAAAGGTCATTTCTACTCCCGGCATGTTAACCGACCACTACAATCCTAAAAATAAAACTGTGAATTTGAGTGAGGGGGTGTACAGCCAGCGCAATGCCGCTGCGGCCGCGGTTGCTGCGCACGAATGTGGACATGCGGTACAACACGCTCAGGCCTATGAGTGGTTAACGCTCCGGTCTCAATTGGTACCTGTGGTAAGCGTTAGCTCGGGAATGTCTACCTGGGTTATTTTTGGGGGTATTGCCTTAATGGCGACTACCGGCGTGGCAGGAGGTATTGGGTTTTATATTGCGGTGGCCGGATTACTTATGATGGGATTGGCTACTTTATTCAGCTTCATCACCTTACCCGTAGAGTACGATGCTAGCCGACGCGCCCTGGCCTGGTTACAACGGAAAAATATGCTAAGTCCACAAGAATATGAGGGTGCCGAAGATGCGTTAAAATGGGCTGCCAGAACCTATTTGGTCGCTGCCTTGGGGGCATTGGCTTCGCTGCTGTACTGGGCCTCTCAGGTTTTTGGAAGAAGAGACGAATAGTACAAATAGGCAGGGTACTATCGCAATTGTTACTACGGCTTGCAAGGTTGTTAACTCCTAAAGAACATTCCTTATATATTCCTAAACCCCGCTAACGAGCTTGTTTACCGCAAATTTGACGTTCGTAAACCCGTTAACAAGGTTTTGTACCTCAAACTTGGGGTTATTAACTCCAACGATGAGGTTATGTACTCATGTGTTGGGGTTCTTTACCCTTCTGTTGAGGTAAAACACCCCAAATTTGGGGTACATAACGTCAACCGAGAGGTACATAACCCCAAAAGAACAATACATTACCCCAAACTTTAGGTACATTACCTCAACAGAGAGGTTAGCAACGTCAACAGAACAGTAAACTACCCCAACGGAAGGATACACAACGTCAACGGAAGGATGTACAACTCCATGCTTGGGGTATAAACATCAATAATGAGGTTGTTTACACTCTCTCTCAAGGTGTACCCTGCGCCTCATACCTTGCAAGCCGTAGTACTACTACCGCCGTTAGGAACAAAAAATATGTATCTTTCTTTGCACAAAAGAGCACCCCATGAAAAACATACTCTTAGGGGTTATGTTAGCGCTGCTTTCGGTGTTCCTCTACAAGTCTTGTACAGAGGCACAAGAACGCAAAACTCAACTCCGAGAACATTCGGCACTGTTGCAACAAGAGCTTAAAAAAGTGGCTAAGCTCATCGTAACAGAAGGCCGTTTTGTAGAGGTATACACCTATGCCGATGCTAAGGAGGTATTTGGCACTTTGCTTACGGCTTCCAAAAAGGCCTTAGTGGTGGTTAATGCCGAGGTTACAGTGTCTTACGATCTTGCTAAGGTTACTTATGAAGTGGATGAAGCGCGCAAAACCCTTATTCTTACGCAAATACCCGAACCCGAAATTAAAATCAATCCCGATTTTGAATATTACGATGTAACGGCCGATTATTTTAATTCTTTTAATGCTTCAGACTACAAT
>CAYNUR010000320.1:0-1632 GCA_964400435.1 uncultured Candidatus Peribacteria bacterium | reverse complement strand
AATATAGATTAAGTAAGTTTTTTCATGCATGTCAACGGGAGAATCTTAAATTAAAATTGAATAAATGCCACCATTTTTTAACTGGGAAATTTATACTGTTTGGGTTTCAGCTAGATTTACAAACACATACAATAACTCCGGAACCCTGCAAAGTGGAGACAATTTTAAAGATACAACCTCCTTCCACCAAAAAACAGCTTAAATCCTTCATAGGAGCTTTATCTTTTTTTGCTCCATTAATTCCCAATCTTCAGGCAGATTTAGCTCCACTTCATGCAATCTCTGGCCCAAAAGCAAAGTTTATTTGGTCATTTGAATGTCAGGATTCTTTTGAAAAGGTTAAAAAGAATCTGGCCACTCTTCCCATTTTATATTTGCTAAACTCTGATCACATTGTTCACGCCACCACTGATGCGGCCGTGGGACAATATGTAGCATACACTTTATGGCAAGAACATGATGATTTAAAACAGCTTGTACCTGTTAAATATAACAGTCATAAATTGTCAAAATCTGAGTCTAATTTTTCCCAATGGGAAGCTGAGGGATTTGCGTTGATATTTTGCCTTCAAAAAGAAGAGGCACTTCTATCATTTGGTAATATGATTTATCACACGGATGCCCGAGGGTTAACATTCATTAATAGATATGCAAATGCTTCAAGCAAAATGTCTAGGTGGGATATATTAATTCGTAGTTTTAATATGACCATCAGATTTTTACCAAACACTGCCAGTGTTATCAGGGTAACAGACATTTTTACACGTTCTGGTCATCAAACTGGCCCCAAATGTCATTTATTATCTAAATTAGATATAAAGCAGTTTATTCATTTTAATTTTCAGGGAGTACCTGATCTTTCTATTGAGGACACAATGGAATTCATACAAAAAATGTTTTCATGTTTTAAACAAACAACATTTGCAACAGATGCAATAAAGTTTGTTAATTCTTATTTTCCTACCCCCTCTCCTCTTATTTATAACATGGCTCATACTAATGATGTTATTTACAGGGGGGCTGGGGATCACATTGCTCAAATATTAGCTCTCTCTGATCCTCTATTAAGATCATCTACTATAATCTCTGAAATCCCATTAGAGAAGGTAATTCCAGTGCCTTCAATAGATTTTAGGAGTCAAATTTCTATTTCTCCAGTTCCCATTAATGAGATTTTATCTAATTATTTGGATAGTATAAGTATAATAAATCTTAGGGAAGCTCAAACAAAAGACCAGTGGATTATGTCTTTACCTCACTCAACTTCTGATCAATATTTTAAGAAGGATTGATTATTTACGAGAAAGTTTCAGTTAATAAACTATAAATGGGTTGGGGAAATTATACTTCCAACAGATATTGCCATTCAAATTATAAAGAAATATCATGCACAACCTATAACAAGACACGTATCTACAAAAAATATGTCAAGGCATTTGTTAACCATATTCTACATTCGCAATTTTACTCAATTGGCGCAAAAGATTGTCAATAATTGTGGGTTTTGTGCAAAGAACAAAACATATCCAAATAAGCAACTTACCCCGGGACTCAAGATTATTATATCAGGTCCAAGACAATTCATTTACATAGATACCATCCAATATCATTGTGAAATGGATAGTTTTTGAC
>CAYNUR010000319.1:0-1634 GCA_964400435.1 uncultured Candidatus Peribacteria bacterium | reverse complement strand
ATGTTAGCGCCCAAGTGGTTTTTCTCGTGGAGTATATCTAATAGCAGCAGATCGTACCACCAAAATTTATCTTTTATATGCAGCTGGGGTAGCGGTATTCCTTGCTTTAACTGCGCTACTAAAGCCTGTATTTGCTTGTAGGTGTTGTAGAAGGTAAAGCCGGTGCTGGGTTTGGCCCATCCGCCTGCAATGCCTATGTGAAAGATGTGTGGGGTGTTGTTATCTGCAAAGGGGTAACAAGTCATGGGAATACTCCCCTGCTCTGTAGCTACAAGGGTGTAGGTGGGGCTGTTATACCTTTCGTTAAGGTAAGCGCTAATGCCTGCTTCGTATTCGCTTTGGGCCAAAAGGTGTTCCGAAAACAAGGTGTACTCTACCAATGCCTCGTGTTGAGAAAGGGGAAGAACGTACATAAAGCGCGTATTACCCTTTTGAGGAATAGCAAAGTCCATAAAGGTAATTTCATCCGGATTAAAAACGGCTTTTTCGGTTTTTATCCACCATCCCAGAAAGTGTTGCTGAAGCACGGGGTAGGTATGCTGCTGCCTTAGGGCCGTAGCATCGAAAATGCTGTTAAAGACTTGGCTGGCAGAATAGCTGTGCTGCTGTGTTAACACGCGAACGCCTTGTGGAGTTTCTTCAATATCGGTCACGGTCTCCTGTATCTGGGTAAGGTTGGGATAGGTGGCCAGACGCTGTAGGTGATATTGGTAAAAGTCAATGCCCCGAATGAGCTTGTAGGTGTATGGAGCAATAGAAGCAGTGTGTTGTAGGGTTTTACCGGCAACATAGGCTTGTGTCCAACTTTTGTAGACGAGAGGGTCGAGAGGGCCGTTGCCTTTTTCCCAGAAGCACCAGGTGCGGTCGTTTTGGGTTTTATCAGCCTTATCTAGCAGTAGTATAGATTTGGTGGCAAAGTGGTTGTCTCTTCCCAAGGCATCGGCTAAGAGCAGGCCAGCCGCGCCGGCTCCGAGGATGATGTAGTCGTAGTGATGCATGGGTCAAAAGTACGGAATGTGAAGCGTTACACTCCTAATATATCTTTTGTATGCACTACTGCTTTAGTGGTCAAGTGCTTCCTCCTTGTCTTGCAAGGGTACGTTTTGTGGTACAAAGTCCTGCTCGGCAATAATGTACTCGCCATTCTCGTGGGTTTTGCTGTAGTCGTAGGCCCAGCGGTGCACGTGTGGAATAGCACCAGGCCAGTTCCCATGGATATGTTTTTTTGGTGTAGTCCACTCCAGGGTGTTGGAGTTCCAGGGGTTTTGCGTCCCGCGCTTGCCGTAGAAGATGCTGTAAATAAAGTTATAGACAAACACTAACTGTGCGGCGGCGGCCACTAGAGCAAAGACTGTCATCAGTACCTGTACATCCGTGAGTTCATCAAACATAGGGAAGGCGGTGTTTTGGTAGTATCGCCGGGGTACGCCAGCCATGCCTACAAAGTGCATGGGGAAGAAAATGCCATAGGCGCAAATGGCGGTAACCCAAAAGTGGATGTAGCCCAAGTTTTTGTTCATCAGTCGGCCTTGAAACATTTTGGGGAACCAATGGTATACGCCTGCAAAAAGGCCGTAGAGTGCCGAGATGCCCATCACTAAGTGAAAGTGCGCTACTACGAAGTATGTATCATG
>CAYNUR010000318.1:0-1634 GCA_964400435.1 uncultured Candidatus Peribacteria bacterium | reverse complement strand
GTTTTTACACCTTCCAAATGTGCAATGATAATACGATTTCCGTAGCCCTTTTCAAAGTCGGCTGTTTCAACGGTGCCTGCTGCCGTAGCATATACGGGCTTTCCCTTGTGGGCTACCAAATCGACCCCCTGATGTAGGATAGTTTTATTGTGAATAGGATGTTCTCTGTATCCATACGGGGAAGACATGCGTAGAAAATCGTTTTTATGCAGCGGAAAGTAAACAGGTATCCTTTGAATATACTTTTTGGCGTAGTGTTCGGGAGATTCCTGCGTGAAGGAAGGCACTGTATAGAGGAGTCCCCAGACTAGTAAAAGTATTTTGTGGCACAACCGTAAGTTTCCCATCGTTATTTTGACATTAGTACGCCAGTAACTGTAAGGTCTCTGGAACTACGCATCGTCTGTGTCGGGAACATTATCGTACTGGCGCTCTATTCTCATTAATTCTGCAGCCACCAAGTTATCCACTTCATCCACAATTCGGCTATAATTGCCTTGCAACAACTGTTCAATGTCCTTGACATCTCCAAGAACATTGGGAATATCACCTTTAGTTTGATCGTGCCTTTTTTCTACCTTAATCTTACCACGGAATATTTTTCGCTCAATCTCTTCTCCAAAATTATCGGATACTACGCCTACAAACTCTCCCTGAGAGAGCTGGGATATTACAGAAACTGGTATAACGTACTCCAGGCTTTGATTAATGGTATAAGAAGTACCCTTTTCTACGGTAAGGTTCTTTAATTTTTGTTTCTTTTTACCAAAAATTTCCTGCAGCTTCGAGGCTGTTTCGCTTCGCACCGCTCCACTAAAGATGTTGCCTACAATATTAAAGATCGTTGCAGCTACTTTATCCCCATAATCTCGTTTTAGCTGTTCTAGATCCTGCATCCCCAGGGTGGTTGATATCTTATTGGATCGGGCTGTCGCAATTAAGTTGTCCAGTCCCATAAAGTACATAGTAGGCAACTCGTCGAGAATTATAGAGCAAGGTTGGCGGCCCTGGGCATTGATCTCTTTCAACAACTGGGTAGCAATTAGCCCCAGTGCTGGAGAATTAGTCGTCTGTGTAGAGGGTGAGTTGGCCAAGACCATTATCGTTGGATTTTCAGGGTCATTTATAGTGAGAGGAACGTTTAGTTTAGGATAAACATTATTACCCATAACCCAGAACAATTCCTTGGTAGCCAATTGCGATAACGGTATTCGCGCCGAAGCGGTTTGCCCGGATAGCTGTTCAAAAGCCTGCTTTTCCAAGGCATCGGCAAAAGGCGTCATAAAGAATTTTAATTCCTTGTACGTACTAAATATTCTAAAGACTTTTTCGTCGGGGCAAGAAGCAAGCGCTATGGCATGAGGTAGGGTGCAGTACTTGCCTTCTTCGTAAATCTTTAGATAGTAAATACATGAGGCAAAATAGGAGATAGCAGACTGAGCAAAGAAGTCCTTTTTCGTAATCCACTCCTTATTCAAGTTGTACAGTACAGTCTGTGAAGCTTCTATGGCGTCTGCTGCTTTGCGAATTAGGGTTGGACTAATGGGATTTATAAAGTTAGATCGCTCTATATCATCCAAAGAAATGACACTAAAAGTAGGTTCTATTTTGTAATTTTTCTTGTAGTACTGATA
>CAYNUR010000317.1:0-1645 GCA_964400435.1 uncultured Candidatus Peribacteria bacterium | reverse complement strand
ATATAATACATTGTCTTCACATAAAAGTTAAAAGTTAAATATTCACGAAATAAAAGTTTAAATGGGGTAAATTCAGTCCAAGGACGACAAGTGTTTACTATTGGGTTTACCATCATCAGCAAAAACATCTGACATCTGGCCTAAATCTGCATCAAAGTCGGGAGGCCCCACTACACATGAGCACATCATCAAGATTGCTAAAAGTGGAGTGAACATTTTGAGGGCAGTTATGGCACGAGTGGCCGGGGAAGATGAACTAAGTTAGTTGGGTGGCAGAAAGGCTATTTGAGCATGGGACTGACGGCTCGCACAGTACTGTCATGGATTATTTGTACCATACCATGTACAGACACGAACAACACTGGCTGGGGGGCCGACTCTCAATGTTTCTTGGAAAGCTACTTGACTACCGAAATGAAAACTACAGGAGTAGAAATTCAGAAAATAAATTGGACTAACATGAAAATCCATTTGTTGAAAATTTTGCTTATGTACAAGAAGATAGATTACCAGTGGCTAGACAATAATTTTATTCTTGACACAAACAAGGGGTATTGCGAAGGGATGGCATTGGGGTTCCCAATAGAAGATATTGTCCAGACAAAAAATACCGCTAAAGCTATGATGGGTCATAGGGATTACCAAATTCTCACTAATGTCATAAATTTCCAAAATATGTCATTATTGTCATCTAGAAACCACAGAGCATTCCTAGGGGAAGATAAAATGGCATTAGTACTCAAGAATTTGGGAATAGAACCAAGATTGACTGGAAATAAGGAGGTGTTACAGAATTTACAAAATTTAAGTCTGAATGATGTAATTTTGACCTATACAGATAAAAGAATGGAAATTCTATGCAGGGCAAATTTATTCATGAAAAATCACCATAAAAAGATGAATATTTTCATAGCTCAGTGGATAGAGTTATGGATTGAAGTCATTAGTTTAGAGATATTGGTGTATGGGGAAGAGGAAAAAGAAAAAATGAGGAACTTACTATACACATGTCTACAGATAACAGATCCAAATGATTTGGGAAAAATAAGGGCAGAAACATTAGATGTCTGTATAAAATCACAAGAAAGAGACACCCAGCAAGAAAGGAGAATGTCCAAAAGGTCCAGTTTTTTGTCATTTCTGTTGGGAGAGGGCCAAGAAATTGACAAGACCCAGGCTGACCTGAATGAAATAACAAATACATTCAATACCAATTTTCATTTAATACATCAGGATGAGGAAATGATGAGGGTAAAATTGAACCAAATCATTAACAATGAGAATATCCTGAGCAGACAGGAAACTGTACTGTATCACAAAATGCAAATGCTGGAGATTGATGGTCATCAACAGGCTAAAAAGTGGGATTATGAGCAAAGGAGAACCCAACAGATAGAATCTTTGTTAGATATGATACAAAATTCCATTTTGAGACAAACAATCAAACAATTACACCTTGGACTACAAAAAGACCAGAGAAACATCAGGGAATGTCAGGGCAACAGGTGCATCTCACATATTAGAGTAAGCCACAAGGAACATGCTAGAGAAATAGAGATCAGGACAACATGGGCAGAGGAAAAAGCTAGAAATAGAGCAAAAGTAACTTGCACCCCCATCTTGGTAAAGGACATGAACAACACAA
>CAYNUR010000316.1:0-1648 GCA_964400435.1 uncultured Candidatus Peribacteria bacterium | reverse complement strand
CTATAATATTATTAAAGAAAACAAATAAATATGGCGGAGGATCAAACACAAACAGGTGGAGCTGGTCAACAAGGTACAGGGGTAGCTAGTGGCCAAAATCCTATTTCGAAAAATGGAATTATTGTTGATCCTAATAAAACAACGCAACAGTATATTGAAGATGCTGAATCTAAATATATTGTTCCAGCATTAGTTCGAGAAAAATTTCCTGATTTAGTAAAATTAATCTTCGAAACTGAATCAATGGATAATGAAGAGAGGGAATATTGGCTTCAAATTATGCCAATTATGACAGAAGAACAAATTGTAAAATTTAGAAATATTCTGGTTAATGAAAAAGAACAACTTGCTAGGCTTGATGCTGAATACCAAGAAGAAATGACTAGAATTGAAGCTAAAAAAGCTAAAGCAATTGATGAAGAAAAACTGAAAGAGAAGATGCAAGAAATTAAACAAGCTGAAGCAAAAGCCGAAGCTAGTGAAGAGCAACAAGGTGAAGATCTACTTAAGGAATTAGAAGACGTTTAAGATTTATCTTAGTAGTTTGCCATTTTGTTGAGCGGCAACTTGATCAACTGGTTTAGCAACTATGATCAATCTTTTTAAGTTTGTTCCAACTGGTGTACATGTAATTAGAGTAAGTCTTTCCTCAGGAGTTTGTTTGAGGACTTCAATATCTTGAGGCAGTACAACTTTAATCTCCTCAACCTCGTAGACTCTTTTTTGTTGTTCAAAATATACTACTATTCTATCACCTTCAACAACATCGTGTAGTAAGGCGAAAACATCTTTGTATCTACCTGGATCCCATGGAAAGTATGAGCTATGTCCTGTAATCACAGTATTTCCACCTTGGCCTGGAAGGCTAGTACCCGGGTAATGTACAACCCCATTTCTTAAAGCATCCTGTATTTCATTTTCTAAAGCTCCCCAATCTCTATTGATCAAGTTTTGACTACTTACTCTCACAACTGGGATGTTTTGATTAATTCTTGGAATAATTAATCTATTCCCAGTTGGAGCAATTTCTATATCTAAATCAGGTATTTGAAGCCCAGTACTAGCTAGATCTTCTAAGTTTGTAGAAGCTAGCTGCACTCCAGGTTGTGCGCTTGGTTGAATGTCGTTGCTAGAACTAGGTTCATCTAAAGTGTCATCAATTAATTCTTCGAAGGGACTATCTTCCTTCATTCCTAGAAATCCTTCGATTTTACTTTTTGCAATTATTGAATAAGATTTCCAATTTAAAAGAAGAAAGCCTAAAACAAGAATAATTGCACTTGCAAGTATTTGTTTAAAAGCATCTTTGAATATACTTTTAGTTGTTCTTTTTTCCTTCTCAGTAGCTAGATGTTGTTTCTTTTCCGCAATTATTTGCTGAGGATTTCTAACTACATTTTTGTGATGATTTGGTTTGTGGTCTACGTGTAGTTTAAAAACTTCTGGTTCCTTAGTAGTTGGAGATGGTTGAGCATTTGATTCAGTAGATTGTTCGCTTTTTTGCTGACTAGGGTCATTTTCTAAATGCTCAAAAACAATATTTTGAGCACGAAAAGGATCATTTAAATAATTCTTTTGGAAGGGATTCCGGTTGTTGAATTCGTTTTGGTTTTCTGACATATTTTTGTTATTCAATACATTATAACTC
>CAYNUR010000315.1:0-1650 GCA_964400435.1 uncultured Candidatus Peribacteria bacterium | reverse complement strand
AGTTCAAAGGTATATTTGCTGGTTGATTCCTATTTTGATAGTGATTTTTTCCAATATAAAAGGAATTTTTTCACTGAATTTTTGGCTAGTCAAGAATTGTTGTTTGTTGGAGATTTAGATGAAGGTGAGATTAAGAAAGAGATTCAGCGATTAGATGCGACGTTGATAATTCCATTGAAGTATGAAGATTCTTTGGTTGGATTTTTTGCTTTAGGGGATTTGCCTAAAAATCAGTATTACAGTTTTGAAAAATTTAATTTGCTTTCAGATTTTTCGGGGTCTCTTGCTGCTGCATTTGTAAATCTTATGGTTCGTTTCAACTTGCAAGAAGAGAATGTTTTGATGAGAAGTTTGATTGATCAAAAAACTCAGGATTTGAGAGATACAATTGAAAGTATGAATGAGATGGTTGAACAACAATCTTCTTTTATTGCTGTGACAGCTCATGAATTTAGAACACCATTGAGTGTTGCCTTGTTTCAAGCTGAGGAGTTATTGGATAATGAAGAAATTCCTGATGAATTAAAGGAAGAGTTGAGTTTAATTTATGGTCAATTGTCCAATTTGAAAGATCTGTCTTCGAATCTTTTTGATATTCAAGAATATGATTTGAATAGAGTTGAGTTAACTTTGTCGAAAATAAATGTTCGTGCTTTTTTTATGGAAATTTATAAGGAATTTAAATTTGAAACGGATAAAAATTCTAGTGATTTTAAAGTTGTTTTTTCACAAATTGATGAATCATTGGAAATTAATTTTGATAAAACCAAAATTCGTCAGGTTATTTTTAATATTTTAGCTAATGCTTTGAAGTTTTCTTCTGCAAAAAAAGTGGAAATTTTGTTTTCGATTAAAAGAGAATCAGATTTTTTAATTATTGAAATTGAAGATAATGGAGTTGGAATTGCAGATGCTGATAAAGTAGAGATTTTTGAGAAATTTAGAACAAAGAAAAGTGAGCTTGGTAAGTCAAAAGGTATTGGTTTAGGCTTGTATATTTGTAAAAAAGTTTTAGAAGCACATGATGCTGAGATTGAAGTTTTCGATTCAAGACTTGGTGGAGCAGGATTTAGGATAATTTTTGATATATAGACTCTAGATGGAGAGCTAGTTTCTTTGGTGAATATTCAATTTTTTTTAGTATTTCATTAATGCCTAAAAAGCTTGCTTCTTCTTTAAGTTCTGGGTGATCAAAATTACTCAAAAGGATTATTTTTGTTTTGGGCTTTTTTTTGAGGAATTTTTTACAAAGATCTAAACCTGTTGTTTCTAAATTGTTTAATCCGTGATCAACAATGCATAAATCTGGCTGGAATTTACTAAATAAATCTTCTGCTTCAAACACAGTTGTTGCTAACTCAGTCTCTGGAAAAATTTTGCTTAGTTTTTTCTTGTAGAGGTTTCCTAACGGTTTGATGTCTTCGATTAGAAGTATTTTCATTTTTTGAATCAATCTTTAGTATGTAGCCTTCACCTTTTACAGTTTTTATACAATCCAAGTTACCTTTTTTTAATGCGAGGCGCAAATGTCTGATTGTAGACCTTAAGTTTCTGTTCTTGGTTGAATCTGGAAAATCTCCCCAGTATTCTTCTATTATTTCAGTTTTTTTAATAAGTTTTTCTGGTTTACGAATGAATATAGTTAATAGA
>CAYNUR010000314.1:0-1657 GCA_964400435.1 uncultured Candidatus Peribacteria bacterium | reverse complement strand
CTACAACTGATTACAAGAAACAAAGGGCTGCTAACACAAGAAAATTCTCCCCGACCTGTGTCTAAAAACTTGTGTTCCTTAACTTTATATTCATTAAAAATGGCGGGTGTTAACATTCAACAATATAGAGTGGCCATTGGAAGATTCGCCTCAAGAAATCTTCATTACAAATCTTTGAAGATGTCTGAAGATAATTGATTAATTATAAATTCTAAAGATAATCGAATAATTAAAACAAGAGTGGGTTGGTTACGTGTACTTCTAATAGCTTCTACAATTATTTCCATTGCCGAGCTGAATAATTTAATTACAAAAAGCACAAATACAATCACAGCTGAAGACAAAATAAGCCTGTCCTGTGTGTCAATCAAAGAAGGTGGGAAGCTAGAATCTATATCTTTAAATATCAGTCGCATCTTTGTCAAAATCGATGTTGGTGGTGGGAAGTACTACTACAAGTTCACAAATCTAGAAAATAAGTATGCCAAATATACGTATGGAAACAAAAAACAAGCTGGGATTAGAATATATCATTTTAACAAGGTTCCGCCCACCTAAGTAATAAGATACATGAAATCGAAAATATTATTACCAAGTATAGGCCCCATATCCTGGGCATTTCCGAAGCAAACTTCTTTGGAAACCAAGATGCTGACTTAGTACATATTGAGAACTATAAATTTGTTACAGCCAAATCAATTGAAAATCCTGCACTAAATGTTAGCAGAATCTGCGTGTATCTACATGACTCAATGGTTGGTAAAATAAGGGCTGATCTAATGGATGAACATTTTAGTTCAATTTGGCTTGAGGTTGGGCTGCCCCAAAAAAGGAAAATATTAATTGGAAATGTATACAGAGAGTGGGGACTTATGGGCCAAGCAGATCCATCAATTTCACGTGAAATTTCGGCCCAAAATGATCGTTGGTCAGTTTTCCTACAACAGTGGGAGAGGGCCCTGGACGAGGACAAGGAAGTAATTGTACTGGGAGATATGAATATAAATCATTTGGAGTGGACAAGGGAGGACCTACCTACAAACAACCAGACATACAAACTCAGGCCATTGATATCTGCTTTGTTCACTCGTATTCTGCCCCATGGTGTGTCTCAATTGGTCACCAGTCCAACTTGGTCCAGACCCAATCAGCCAGAGTCAGGACTAGACCATGTGTATACAAATCAGCCAGACAAACTGTCTCCAGTCCAAGTTTTAGATTGTGGTGGTTCAGACCATAAACTGTTGGGTTGCACTAGGTACTCTAGCTCGATACGAATAAATGTACGATATGTTACTAAGAGATGTTACAAAAACTTCAGAAGTGAAGATTTTGTAGACGAAGTGAAGAAAATTAAATGGTGGAAAGTTTATGAATGTGAAGATGCAGAACTTGCGCTCAAATTGTTTAGTGACGAACTGACAAAAATATTAGATAAAATGGCACCAATAAGAACAATTCAGATTAGAGAAAAATATGCACCTTGGCTTTCATGTAAAACAAAAGAATTAATGACAGAGAGAGACTTAGCACGTAAGGCTGCAATTGAAAATAAATCGGATGAATAGAGGAAATCTTACAAATTGTTAAGAAATAAAGTAAATCCATTTATCAAAAATGAAAAACGGAACTGTCAAAAAAGCAAATTACGAATGTG
>CAYNUR010000313.1:0-1678 GCA_964400435.1 uncultured Candidatus Peribacteria bacterium | reverse complement strand
TTAGATGATGTTTTACAAGCTATTGATCAATGTAATAATCAAGATACAATTTATAAGGATTTGAATAATACTAATGAAAGTAAGGGAAGTAGACACTATGCAAAAGATTTGAATAATTCGGAAACCAATAATTCAAGTTCAAGTCAAAATTATTTTACTCTGGTATCAAGAGGAGCCAAGCCAGGAAAATGGAATGAAAGCTTTAAATATCTAAATGTCTCTAATAGGTTTACTACACTTGAAATTGAGCCGTGTATAGAATCTTTTGATGGCCACAAGTCTGATGAAAATCGAAGCTCTACAAATCCTGCCATTAGTAAAATATTGAAGAAGAAGAAGAAGAAAAAGACAAAGAGAAAAACTACATTGGAATATTCAAAAGTTAATGAATGTTTCAGTTCAAATAAACATAAAAGTGATAATCTAGTCGATTGTGAAAGAAGATGTAATTTTTGCTTTAAGGCACATTTCCCACAGTCTAAATTTTGCCGCTGGTCTGAAAAGAAAAACAATGAGAAGGTTTTTCAGAAAACAAAGACTACAACGATATCTGAAGATACAATAAATTTGGTGAAGAAAAAAATCCAGTCCCTTCAAGATGGAATAGAAACTGCAAAAGATGTACAAATGAAAGAAATAAATGATTCTTTTTTTAAACGTAGCCAAAATGCTACTGATCCACTCAACTACCCAGATTTATTGGGAACAGAAGTCTGCAAATTCTCACCAAGTAAGCCAAAGGAATCATGTAATCTGGAGGACACATCTAAACTAAAGTTAAAAGGAGGAGGTGGAGAAAATGTGAAAGTAAAGAAATATATATCAGACATCAAAAATATTAATCTAGTTCTCAACTCGTTCCGGTCTTCTTCTATGCTTACATCATTAAATGTACATAATAAATGTCCAGCAAATAGCTTTTGCAACTTATGTCTTCTTAGATCATCAATATTCAAAATAAATCTTCAAACGGGAAGACAATCAATCAAGCCTGTGGAGGTAGAGTGCCAACCATTCTGTACTGTTGAAATGATGCACAATGAACTGCTTAAATGTGTTCTGGATAATGCCTCTCAATCTGTTCCAAGTTTCTATAGCATCATTACACCTCAGTGGAGCTGTTCATGTTGTAGAAGTGCAGACACAAACAATACTGAGAATATTATCATTTTGGACAATGAAGCAAGAAATAGAAAAATAACTCACTTGGTGGAAGAAAAATACAACTGCATAAAACAAAAGCATTTGGAAGAAGCTTTAGAACATTTTGTTTGTCATGATAATGATTTTATAATGTCCCTGAAAGAGGAACAGACATCTTGTGTATTTTATTCTTCACAAACTTTTGAATTGAACCTTGATGCTGTATTAGAATTTGCTGGAAAGTCATGGAGATGTGTTGGAGTAATTTCTAATTCCAATGAATCTTTTTTCAAAGTGAATAATAAATGGTATGAGTGTTCAGAGGAGAATGAAATATTTGAATGTTGCAACAACTTTTTGATAACAGATGGGTCAGTAGCAGTTTATGATCAAATGAATTACGAATGGAATGATCCAGTAAATATTAGAAAGAATAATACAAATGAAAAATTGTGTTATACTGGAGAGGATCTAATAAAAATTCGCAGTAAATTAGGTAACAGACATTTGGATAAGAAAGACAGGCATTTGGATA
>CAYNUR010000312.1:0-1685 GCA_964400435.1 uncultured Candidatus Peribacteria bacterium | reverse complement strand
GTCTTTGGAAAGAGCTGTATTTGGGCTTCGAGAATTAATAAAGTTGTAGATTTCTTGATAATATTTTGTGTATAAATCTTCAAACTCTTTTGGATTTTTTTTCGCTTTTGTTATTAGTCTTTTGTCTTCTTTTAAATTTAGTGTTTTTCCTTCTAGAAAGAGACTTTCTAGTGCAGTGAGAGAATCTTTGTGAACTTCGGATAATTGAGAGGATTTTTTGTTTTTATTCCACTTTTTTAATGCATTGATGACGTCTTCTGCATTGGTTTCTTTGTTTGAAAAAAGTTTTTCGAATTCTTTTTGGAATTTTTCTAATTGGATCTCATTTTCAATTTTTGGTTGAAGTTGCACGAAATATTCTGGCTGATTTTTTTCATTAAGAATTGGGATTATACTCAAGAGTGCATTTGTTTTTTCTCCGGTTTTCTTCTTGTTTGTAACTTTTGCATTGAAGGGCTTCTTTTCTTCTAGAAGAGTTTTCCACATGTTGTTATAAAATTCTTTGGGCATTTTTCCTCCCCAGAGATCACCCGGCTTTTTTCCTTTAATTTCTTCCTTTGTAAATCCGTATTTTTCTTCTAATTCCTTATTTCCGTATAGAATTTCTGAATAAATATTTGTGATCAGGAATAAGCAATCTAGCTCATCGAATATTTTCTTAATTTTTTTAATAGACTTTTTTGACACCTTTTTTGAGTTGAGTTGTTTATATGAATAGGAGTTTGTTTTATTATTAAGGATTTATGGCGAATTTAAAAATAAATTTTTGTGGAGTTGAATTTCAGAACCCTACAGTTCTTGCATCAGGAGTTTTAGGCGTTACCGCAAGTTCGTTGAAAAAAGTTGTTAAAAGTGGTGCTGGTGGGGTTACAACTAAATCTATTTGGTTAGAAGAACATCTTGGACATGTAAATCCTGTGATGTTTGGAACTGAGAGTTATTTTATGAATGCTGTTGGTGTTCCTGATGCGGGAATCAAGAAAGCTCAAGATGAAACTTTTCCTGAATATAATAAAGATAAAAAAGCTCCGATTATTGCTAATATTATTGCCTCTAAGGTTTCTGACTTTGAAAAAATTACGGAGGAAATTACAAAATGTAATCCTGATTTGATTGAGGTAAATATTTCTTGTCCGAATGTAGAAGATGAATTTGGGAAGCCGTTTGCTTGTAGCATTGCTGATGCTGCTGGGGTTACAAAAGTTGTTAAATCTTCTACGGATTTGCCGGTGATTATTAAACTTTCTCCAAATGTAGAAAATATTGCTTCAATTGCTAGAGCTTGTGCTGAAGAAGGTGCAGATGGTTTTACTTTGATAAATACTGTTGGTCCAGGAATGGCAATTGATATTGATTTGCGAACTCCTATTTTGAGTAATCGTGTTGGTGGTGTTTCTGGTCCAGCTATAAAACCTATTGCTGTGAAATGTATTTACGATGTTTATAAGGCAACGGGGTTGCCAATAATTGGAACTGGTGGAGTTATGAATGGTCGAGATGCAATTGAATTGATGATGGTTGGTGCTAGTTTAGTTGGAATGGGAACGATGGTTTATTACCGAGGTGCAGAAGGATTTAGAAAAGTTGTAGAAGAAATTAATGATTGGTGTGAAGAAAATGGAGTTAAAAACTTGGAAGAAATTATTGGAATAATTAAATAAAATGAATATTGAAAATTTTGATAC
>CAYNUR010000311.1:0-1694 GCA_964400435.1 uncultured Candidatus Peribacteria bacterium | reverse complement strand
ATTTGAGCCAGGTAGACCCCCGGCGGTTTGGGCAGCCCGTTTTCTTTGAGCAGCGATAGGAGTTCTTTTTTTCCAATAGCCTCGCTTTCCCAGGCTTGGCGGTATAGGGTAGCGGCCGGAAATACGTTGGCGTTTAGCAGGGTTTTGGCACTTTGTAGGGCCTCGGTAAAAGGTATGTTTTCATAACCGGAGAGGGGGTTAGAGGTTACAAAGGAGTACAGCGGCCAGGTGGTACCTATAGTCTTAGCGGCTTGTTCAATGCTGGTAAGGAGGTGTGAAGGAGTCATACGGAGGTCGTTTTGTACTTTAGGATGGAGTTTTTATAGGGCTGGGAGCAGTTGAGTAGTTTTACGTAGAGCCAGGGAAATTTGCGGTACAGGTGAAATTTCATCACAAAGAACCCCACTAGGAACAGGATGCCAAATGCAATTTGGATTCCCGAAAGGGGCAAGGGCTCGGCAATCTTTGGCATATCGGCCATTATTACCGTTACTCCGTTGTAGAGCAGGGCGTAAAGGCCTATGCCGGATAGAAATAAGACGGGGGGTAGCGCAATTTTTAACAGGGGGGAAAGGCTCCGCGTCTTCACAATGTTATAGGTGGCTTGCCCCACAGTAATCGCTACAATAAGGGTTAAGAAAATACCACTATCTACGGCTGTGCCTTTGCCGGTTAGTGCTGCAAACAAAACGGCACCCAGCCCCCCAAAACACAATACCACGAGGGCTTGGAGCGGTTTAATAATAGTGGTTATAGGCTTTTGAGGCGTTGTATGGACTATTTCCTCGCCAGACGCCAAAAACAAATAGGCTTTGTAAAAGCCGTGAAGCATAAGGTGTGCCACTGCTGCGTTGAAAAAGCCTAAGCCGCACTGCATAATCATAAACCCCATTTGTGCTATGGTGGAGCAGGCCAGTTTTTGCTTTACGTTGGGCTGTAGCAGTTTGGTGAGTTGCGCCAGTATTGCGGTTAGCCCGCCAATCACAAAGAGTACATCTAGGGTGTTCGACGCAAAAATCACGGTAGCAAACAGGGCGAGTAAAATTCCGGCGCCATTTACAAAGCCAGCGT
The DNA here is from genome assembly GCA_964400435.1 of uncultured Candidatus Peribacteria bacterium. GTDB lineage: Bacteria > Patescibacteriota > Gracilibacteria > UBA1369 > LOWO2-01-FULL-3 > CAYNUR01. Next base: position 623 of record CAYNUR010000311.1, on the reverse strand, counting down.
GCATTAGGGCCGAGGCCGGAGTGGGTGCCGTCATTGCCGAAAGCAACCAGCGGTGGAAGGGGTACATGGCAGATTGAATGATGGCTGCAATAATAAGGCAGCCCGCAGCTATAAGTACAATAGGTTGAGGCACTTCTGCCAAAGAAGACACTAAACCGCTTAGGGTGTAGGTTTCACTAGTAAAGGCTAATAGCAGCACTCCCGCACTTAAAAAAAGGCTTCCGATTGTAAAGTAACGTTGGATGAATTTTGAAGCCTCGCGCGCTTCGCCCCAGCGAGAATCTATGCCTATGAGACGCGACATAAAGACGCCCATAAGGAGCCAACTGAGCAGCAGCAGGAGTAGGTAGTTTGCTGCCATGAGGAGTATGACGGAGAGGGTAAAGCCCAAACACAGCAACATAAAACGGGTGTAGTGTTTATACCCCAAAAGGTAGTGTTTTGCATAGCTGCTAACCACGGCACTAAAGAAGGCTACTGTGGCCCAAATTAACAGCGTAAAGCCGTTTATTCTAAACACGGTACCGTAGTGCCATTCGGGGATAGTGGGATAAAAATATACCAGGCATGCTAGAGTACCCACGAAAAGCAAGACCGAGAAGGCGGTGATTATTTTCGGAAGT
>CAYNUR010000310.1:0-1699 GCA_964400435.1 uncultured Candidatus Peribacteria bacterium | reverse complement strand
GAATAATGCCGGTCACTATGTCACCTTCGCGACCCGCATATTCGTCATATTTCATGTCGCGTTCAACTTCGCGAATCCGTTGGGTCAAGACCTGGCGCGCTGTTTGCGCTGCAATTCTTCCGAAGTTTTCGGGTGTGTCATCCCACTCTTGAACGACATTGCCTTCCTCATCAATTTCTTGGGCAATATTATCAAATTATTTATTGAACTTTTCTTTTAACCATTTCCAGTTAAACCAATCTAGTTTTTCCAAATTAAATACTGCTCCAGCTTTATGAACTTTTTCTAAATCAAAGATTTTAATTAATTCTTCCATATTAAATATTTCTTGTTCATTACCGCTTCCTGGATTCCAACCAAGGAAAACTACGAAATTTATTACAGATTCTTGGAGGTAACCTTTTTTAATATATTCTTCAACTGCTACGTCACCTTGTCTTTTTGAAAGTTTACTCCTGTCATCATTTAGTAATAACGGTAAGTGTGCAAATTCCGGAACTTCCCAGCCAAAAGCATGATAAAGTGCAATATGTTTTGGTGTTGAAGGCAACCATTCTTCAGCTCGGATAACATGAGTTATTCCCATTAAGTGATCATCAACTACATTTGCTAAATGGTAAGTTGGATATCCATCAGATTTTACTAATACTTGATCATCAATTGTTTTTCCGTGAAACTGAACATTTCCACGAATAAGATCTTTAAATTTTATTAATTCATAAGGTATTTTTTGTCTAACAACAAATACCTTTCCTTCTTCTAGATTTGCTTTTATTTCTGATTCAGGTAAGTCGCAACAATGTCTGTCGTACATTGGGGCGTTTTTATTTTTTTGTTGTTGTTCACGCATTTCTTCTAGTCTCTCTTTTGTGCAAAAACATCTATAGGCATGTCCTGATTCTATTAATTTATTCGCATGTTCTTTATATATTTCTGTTCTTTTTGATTGTGTGTATGGTCCAAATTCACCTTTGTCTGATCCATCTAAATTTGGTCCTTCGTCATATTCTAGACCAGCCCATTTTAAAGTATTGATTAGGTTTTCAGTTGCACCTTCTACAAATCTTTTTTGGTCGGTATCTTCAATTCTTAAAATAAATTTTCCGTTATTCTTTTTTGCAAAGAGGTAAGCATAAAGTGCTGTTCTGAGTCCTCCAACATGTAGGTATCCAGTAGGCGATGGTGCGAAACGCGTTTTTATCATTTTTCTAATTATAGTTAATTTCGTGATGGTGGCGGTATTATACCAAGGGTTTCTCTGTTTGTCTCGCTTCAGATTTGAAAAATTAGCATACTGCCGCGTTAGGCTTCGTTGTTGCTCAATCACTCCGCCTTGGTTCCGCATTTGCTTGTTTTAAAAATATGAATTTGAGGTTTTTAATTTTCATTTATGATTAATTGGTTTTAATCGGCTATTTGATGTATAATTTTGGCCACAAAAGGGAATTAATTTTTTAAATGGCAACACGAAGAAGAACTACAAATAGACGAAAAACAACTAAAAGAAGAAAAGCGACTAAAAGAAAAACGGTAAAAGTAAAATTGAATCCAACTGTAGTAAGAGAAATTTGGGCGATTGTTTATTTGTCTGTTGGTTTATTGACTATTTTGAGTATTCAAGGAGCCTTTGGAGTTGTTGGTGATGCTTGGGTAGGATTTTTACAACCGATTCTAGGGTGGGGACTTTATGTTGTTCCAG
>CAYNUR010000309.1:0-1701 GCA_964400435.1 uncultured Candidatus Peribacteria bacterium | reverse complement strand
CAGTTGTTACTTCCAAAGCGACTATTACACAGGATTTTAGAAGCCGGGCCGTAGCCTACACCGTTACCGGGGAAGATGGAGAAGAGCGTACCTACCAAGTATCGGTAAAAACCAAACCCGGTACAGAATTTATTACCACATGGAATACAGAGACGATTACCGTCCCTACCAATCCTGACTTTGCCTACAATTATAATATAGACACCAATAACGACGGCTTTATCGACCAAACGGGCCTTACCGGAGATGCTGCTATCACTTTTGAAGAAGGCCGCACCCTGCGCATCTCAGGGCAGTTTCCGGCGATTCGCTTCTTGTTTGGTTCTGATCGTGATAAAATCACTACTGTAGAACAATGGGGTACCGTAGCATGGGAGTCTATGAACGCTGCCTTTCAAGGGTGTGACGTTCTCCAGATTCCGGCTGAAGATGTTCCCGACCTTGCTGCGGTAAGCGATATGTCACAGATGTTTGCAGGCGCTGATAGGGCTGATCCCGATGTAAGCGGATGGGATACCCGTAACGTGACTAACATGAAAAGAATGTTTGAAAGTGCTCGCAACGCCAAGCCCATAGTAAGCAGTTGGAAGACTGAGAAGGTAGAGAATATGAGCTTCATGTTCCTCAGGGCTAGTAGCGCCGACCCCGATGTAAGCGGGTGGGATACCCGCAACGTGACTGATATGAGTTTTATGTTCTTTGAAGCCACTAACGCTAAACCCGATGTAAGCAGGTGGGATACCCGCAACGTGACCGATATGAGCTTCATGTTCAATGGAGCTACTAAGGCCAAGCCCAACGTAAAGGATTGGAAAACAAGCCAGGTAACTGACATGAACCGTATGTTCTTTGAAGCTACCAGCGCCGAGCCCGATGTAAGTAATTGGGACACAGGCAATGTAACGAATATGACGGACGTGTTTAGGGGTGCTACCAAGGCCGACCCCGATCTAAGCCAGTGGAATATTTCTAGCATAGAACGAGGATTGTTCCAGATGTTCGAAGATTCGGGGATCTTTCGCGAAAACTACGAGAAAGCACTCATCCGCTTTGCCGAGCATGCCACCGACCCCAATAATGAAGGCCTTAGCTTACCCCAAAATATCGACCTTGTTGACGTGCCCGTAACCTTTTGTTCGGATGCAGCAGCCCAGGCCAAAGCTACCCTAGAAGCTAACGGATGGAAGGGTATTGGCGATAGAGGTGCCGATTGCGACTTATAACCTGTATATATAACTCAAAACTTTTACCCCTTAAAACCCAAAACTATGAAAAATAGCGCCAACACATTTCCTGTTTTCCGCTTCGCTGCGGTACTGTGCCTCCTAGCAGGTGGTATTTCTTGTTCCGATGACGATAATGAAGATTTCGTTGAAGGCGATATGCAAACCGTCCCTACCAGCGTACTAATCACAACGCCACCCGAAACCCGTGTAATTGACGATGTGCTTCAGCTCAATATTGGCAGCACCCTACAGCTTTCTGCAACCGTAGAAGCCGAAACCAGCGTCGATCAGCGGGTGATGTGGAGCAATACCAATACTACTATTGCCTCTGTGGATACCACAGGACTAGTAAGGGCTGTTACAGAAGGATTAACAACCATTACCGCTACCTCCCGAGAAAACCCTGAGGCGAGAGACACTGTACGTGTAAGAGTAGCCCGTGCCAACTCCATCCTTTCCTTTGGCATACAAGGCC
>CAYNUR010000308.1:0-1711 GCA_964400435.1 uncultured Candidatus Peribacteria bacterium | reverse complement strand
TCAGGGTGGGGATCGTCAGGGTCGAGACGTCGCGGGCCCGCTGGAGATAGGGCTGACGATCGGGCTCCAGGGACTGGTAGTAGCCCTTGGCCGTCTTGCCGTCGATCTTCATTGGGGGGCCTCCGCGGTCGGGGCCTGGGGGATCTGGAGGGGGATCCTCAGGGTCGAGAGGACGTCCTTCTCCTTGCGGCGGGTCCGGGCCCGGGAGGGCCTCAGGATCTCAGCCGTCTGCTCCGGGGGGTCCGGGGGAGCCGCTGGCTGACGGGGCGGCTGGGGCGTCGCAGTGCTGCACATGGGCTCTCCGGTGGCAAGAACTCTGGGATCCAGAGCAAAAGAACGTGAGAAGGCCCACCGGATCTTGGTGGGCTCTCGGCGTAACTAGCCTTCGGAGGCCGGCTTACGCTGGTCGGCGTGGGTCCTGGCGATGTGCTCAACCAGGGCACGCTTCCCCAACTCAAACCAGAGGAAGTCGGCTGACTTCCCGGGAGTCGGGGTTCGGGGAGGCACGCTGGCCTCGAGCCACTCTAGGACCTCATCAGGGATCCAGGGTGGCTCCAGATTGTCATTATCCACAAGCGCAGCGCATTAGCTGAGGGCTTCGCGGAGGTCATTCCGGAGGTCGGTAAACCAGGTGGCGTCCCGGGCTCCGGACCGCTTTCGGTGGAACTCATAAGCCACGATGCCGGGCACCTTTGCGGCCAGGTCGTCCAGGAGTTCCAGGGTCCGGACCGCCAGGAGGCGGTAGTCCGCCTTCACCGTAGTCTCGAGACTCCCGATGTCCTGGAGGGCCTGATCCACGGTAGGGTTGGTGATCTTCTTGCTCGTCTTCTTAGCTGCCAATGCTCTGCTCCTCTTCCATTTGTCCTACCATCTCTGCGACCAGGAGGCGGATATGGGAACGCTCTCCGGTGTTGGCCATCTGATGCTTGTGAACACCCTCAATGTCGATCCACCCACGACTGTCGCCATTGAAGTCTGTGCCAGGACGGATGACCCGAATCAGATAAGTGTTCTCAGCCCCAAACTCGTCCACCAGGACCTGAGCTTCCTCTTGGAACCCACTGTCCGTGATGACCACGTTCTCGACGCCCTTCTCCTGGGCCTCCTTGATCTTCTTGACCATCAGGGTCCCGAAGACCCGCTTCCCAAAGAGCTTCTTACACAGGCCCTCCGAGACGTTGATGTAGGCACAGCGGGGGGTGGCCTCGAAGAAGAACTCCTGAGGGGTGTCCTTGGAGTCCTCGAACGCCTCGGGACCCGGAACCTGCTTGTCACCCCGGAGCATGGCCATCATCGCATGGGTGGCCATCTTCAGTGGGGTCGCAAACTTCATCACGACAGCGTTGTCCAGCATCTTCGCCAGCATCTTGCCGGCGGTGTCCTTGCCCGAGCGGGGAGGACCATTCAGAAGGTAGATTCTCACACAAGCTCCTCGTTGGGGGTCCAGGGGATCACAGTCTCGCTCTCGAAGTCCCACTGCTCGGCAGTCAGGATCTTGGCCATGCGGGCGTTCAGGAGCGCCTCGCCCTCAGTCTGTCCGGCCTTCTCGAAGGCGGCAACGACCGTGGACCAGGTGAATCCTTCCTTCTCGAGGAGACGGCGGGCCTTCACCGGGCCAATGCCAGGCACTCCCTTGTAGTTGTCCGTCGCATCACCAGAGAGCGTCTGGATCAGGTGGAACTCTTCGGCCTCTTGGTGGCCCACAGTCACG
>CAYNUR010000307.1:0-1718 GCA_964400435.1 uncultured Candidatus Peribacteria bacterium | reverse complement strand
AATAAAAGGAGATTCTATCCGCAATTCACAAAGCGTTCACTCTTCGAGCGAGGGCAACGATACAACAACCATACAGGTTGCAGCCTCTGCCGGGTATCCTTTTACTCCTAAGCCAGTTACGCCAAACATAGACTTTGACCTACAAATAAAATTGCATAAAGACATAACAAACAAATCCATTGACATTCATGTCCGTGGTTCGCACAACTACTTTCCTGCCTACGAGCTTAGTATTGGACACAGGGTACTCTATAACCACAGCCCCGCTAATTACGGGCATACAGGCCCTACCCCCATTAATTTAAGTATGAGTAAGAATTTTTCTGTTACGGAGTGGATACGCCTAGCAGATTGGGAAGTTAGGGAAATACAACAAGGCAACTTTCGGGGCTGGTAAACCCAAACACATAACAATACTAGCCCCCAACCGCAACACCTCCTTATACGTAAGCCCTTTATCGCAACAAGTAAAAAATAATATTATGTTTGCGTAAGATATATCAGCACACAACCCCCGCTACCGTGTAAGCACAACAGAGCACCCAATGATTGAAACTAACTTTAGCCCCAGCCTAACATCGGCCGTACGCCTGGCAAAATCTCTTGCCGTTAAAGACCAACACAGCACCTACGGAGTAGCCCACCTGGCACTTGCCCTGCTCTACGAACCCACAGGGGTAAGCGACATACTAACCAGCATGGGTAAAGACATTGACTACCTGCAAGAGTGGTTCGAAATGCGCAAAGAAACCTACCCATCACAACCCTCCGACGCTACCGAACCTATACCCGATAACGAAGTCGAAAAAGTATTTGACGAGTCCGAACGATCCAAACTAAAACTAGGCACAGACTACATAGACGGCGTTTGCGTATTTACAGCCATCCTTAGAAAAGGAGTCGTATACAGCAACAAACAACTCGAAACCCTTTCGGTAACCGAAGAAGAATTCTACACCCTATACGACTCGCCCCTCTTCTCCTCAAAAAACCTAACCGACAGCGAACACGCAGAACACCTAGCCTCCATACCCCACTGCACCAACCTCATCACCCAAAAAAACACCGACGAAGGCAGCCTAATTTTAGGAAGAGACAAAGAGCTACGAAGTATTTTAGAAAGCCTGGAGCGGCAAGAAAACAAAGGCATTCTGCTAGTAGGCGACTCCGGGGTAGGAAAAACAGGCCTCATCAAAGGCCTTATCAAACACGTAGCAGAATCAGAAAACGCCTCCCTGTCCGAAAAACAAATTATAGGCCTTAACGCCTCCAAACTCTTGGCGAATAGTGCCAACGAAAACGAAGTCGCCAAAAACCTAAGCACCATTTTCGATACAATAGAAAAGCTAGACAACTGCCTCCTTATTATCGACGACATCCACGTACTTACAGAAGCGAGCCAAGGGAGAGCCGGAGCCGTTACCAACCTCATCTCCGCGGCGCTCAACGACGGAGCCATCAACCTAATAGCTACCATTACCCCCGATGCCTACCGCAAAACCATAGAAAAGCACTCTATACACCGCAAACTCGAAGTGCTAAAACTCCAAGAGCTCGAAAAAGCCGTATTACTCAAATGTCTAGATAATCACAGACACAAACTCACCGCATACTACCAACTCAAAATCGCCGAACACGCCCTTATCGAAGCTGTACACTACTCCAAAAGATATTTTAAAGAAAGTAAGCTCCCCCACGGCGCCATAACTTTATTAGAT
>CAYNUR010000306.1:0-1721 GCA_964400435.1 uncultured Candidatus Peribacteria bacterium | reverse complement strand
ATATGTACCTGTGTAGACCAATCTAGTGTACTGTCTAAGTAGACGCCAAGGTGTTTGTGTTTATTAACCCTATCTATGAATTCATTATTGAATTTTAGTGGAGGGGAATTGTTTAGATTTTTTTTTGAAAAAAATCATATCTTTAGATTTTCCTGCATTGAATGTAACTTTCCAAATTCTACTCCAGGCTGAGATTTTTTCTAAATCTCTGTTTATTTGTGCAGAAGTTTCAGAAGGGTCTTTCCCACTTGCTAGGAGTGTTGTGTCATCTGCAAAAATTAATATTTCGCTTTCAATGTCAGCAACAATATCATTTATGTATATTAGAAAGAGAAGTGGACCTAATCTGGAGCCTTGGGGAACCCCTGCATTAGTATCAAGCAGACTTGACGTAACTCCATCAACAACAACGCATTGTTTTCTGTTTGATAGGTAGGAAGTAAAAAAACTGAGCAGGTTGCCATTAATGCCTATCTGGGCTAGTTTTGAAATTAAACCCTTGTGCCAAACTTTATCAAATGCAGCGCTAATGTCCAAAAAGGCTCCTTCGACAATTTTAGAATTCCCCCAACTAGATCTTATATAATGGACTATGTAGATTAGTTGTGAGATGGTTGAGTCACCTTTTAGATAGGCTGCTTGCCTTTCAGATATAATGTTATACTTGCTGCAATGGTCTAGTAGTCTATCATGGACAATTGACTCACACACTTTAGATAGAGTGGGCAATATAGATATGGGTCTAAAGTTAGTTTTGGAATTTTTGGAACCACTTCTTTTATAGATTGGAACAACGTGGGCAGTTTTCCAGATATCAGGGAAAATTCCAACTTCAAATTGATTATTAAACAGCTGATGGAGAGAGTAAGAAATTTCAGACGATATTAAATTCAGAAATTTTCCTGGAATACCACAATATGAGGAATGTGATTTTTTCAAACCGCGGATAAGTTTACCAACTTCTATCGGGGAAGTATTTAGACAATTTAGATCAGGAATTTCAGCAAAACGTTGAAGATTTGGAGGAATATCCTGAGAATTTGGTACAGTTGCCTTTTCAGCAAAAAAAATGTTAAAAATATCACTTTTTAAACCAGGTTCAGTGATAGTCTCATTGTTTTCAACTAGTGGTGGGGAAGAAGAAAATTTATTATTTTTCATAAGTCTCAACAAAATACTGAACTTCTCTTTTGGTGAAATATTGTTATTATTCATTGTAGAATTAATAGAATTTTAAAAAATGCACACATCGTCCTTCTATTTGCTTTTGTTGACTCATTTGCCGCAATTCTGGCTTTAGAAAATGTTTTCTTCTTTTTAATGAAATATTTTGTAAATTTTGTTGTCTTAATATTTGTTGTTTTTTTGTGTAATTCATCTGCTAAATCAAATGAAAAATTTCCAAATATTGATATTGATAAAATAATGAGACAGTCTAAAGCTGGAAAATCAATAAACAAACATTTAGAAAGTTTACTTTCTCAAACCACAAAGAAATATAAAGAAATTGAAAATAATCTTTGCACTGATCAAATGCCCTACATGCCCGCTTTCGATCGATGCCAAAATCGCAATTTTCGGATGACAATCGACGTCGATCTGATCGATTGCATACCATGCTCTGCGGGAAGACACTATCAAAGTGCAACACGAATTACAATAATTTTCGGGCACTTTTGATTTTGAAATGCCGTCTTGGTGTACTTGCATCAACTTGGTAA
>CAYNUR010000305.1:0-1722 GCA_964400435.1 uncultured Candidatus Peribacteria bacterium | reverse complement strand
AGAAAAGAAACGCCAATTCGACAGCGCAGTCAGCCAGTTCCTGGGAGGCGGCGACGAAGAAGCGCGGAATGCTGTATACCAACGACTGGCCGCACAGGCCGAAGCCGGCAACCTGGACTACTACAATGAATTCCGGGGCTGGTTCTGGGGTAGCGGAACGTGGGCTACGAGCATTGGAAACGCAGCCGCCGGTGTGGCAACGAGTGGGGGTTTCAGCATAACGCCGAGCCAGGTCATGGAAGCACTGGGTGGCCAGGCAATGGCAGCCGGGATTCCAGGAGCCGATGCTACGATGATAGCGCGCTGGATGGGCAGTGGCGGAAGCTTAATGGAATTTTCCGGATTTCAGGGCGTATACACGGCATACATCATGAGCCTTGGTGCTCACGATGCCGCGCTGATTAACAACACAATTGTAACGGCAAGCATGAGCGTACTGCTGGCAACCGCGACGACGATGTACGCGACGGCACTGCAAACCGCACTCGTGGCCGGACCGCTCGCATATGGACAGATAGCAAGCGCGCAGGCGATGATGGCGTATGCAACGGGACAGATTGTAGTGTCCAACATGCAATATCTCATGGCACTGCTGCAAACTCTGGTGATGGCAGCGTTCTCCGTAATCAGCGCAGGCATGCCACGCATTACGGGCGTAATGCAAAAGCAGTATGAATATGAAGAGGCACAGGCGGCACTGAACTACTTCACAAAAGTACCGGATGTTCAAACGCTCAAAGACCGCGTGATCCAATGGGGCGCAAGTGCGGACATCACCGGCGACCGCAAAGATCCATACGCGATTACAGAAGAGGATTTGATCTATCTTTTTGAGGAAGACGAAAATGGAGACGCGCAATACGTGGCCAGCGACGGCAGCACGCAGACGCTCACAGCCGAAGAACAAGACGAAGCACTGAACTTAACGAGCTTCGCGCACAACACCGAATACGAAGATATCTACGGCCGTGCGTACGATCCGAACACGATAATATATGGCGTAAATGGTGGCCGCAGTGGCGGCTATTACTATCACAACGGTGAAGCATATACGCGGATTCAAGTAATGGGCCACAACGGCTCGCTCACCTGGGCGTACGCGAAAGTGGATACCAGCGGCCAGCAACGGCGCGTATACAACATGGGCACCGTGATGGAAATGGCCGTGCAGCACGGGCAAACATTGCGCGATGAACGCCTGCAACGCTACCAACAAGCGGGCGATGTCGCAGCCACAGACAACACCTTCAAATACGCAGAGCGAGACGCGACATACCAGCAACTGTTCGAAGCCGCCGCAGCAGAAGGCCGGGCATACACCGGTTACCAGATGACGTACACGGACTACGAAGGCAATCAGGCGGCGGTGTTGTCCGCCGAGTTGCAACAACGCCGAGATGTGCAGGTCAAAGAATGGGAACTGCGCGAACAGGAACTCAACGACCGCTACGAAGAATGGCAGCGCAAAATGGCCACGCTCATGGAACGCGGCCGCAGCAGCTGGGGTAACGCTGAAAACCGCTTCCTGCAACAATGGCGGGAGTGGGAGCGCAAAGTAGACCAGGAAGAAGAAGCCGGGAATGCCAAATGGGACGAAGAAATCGCCGCGCACTTCGAGAATAAACAGAAGTGGGAGCAAGATCTACGTAACAAAGCCACGGAAGAAAGTATTCGCGAAGTGCTCACCGAATCTATCAACGGGCTGAACTCGCAGATCTTAAT
>CAYNUR010000304.1:0-1740 GCA_964400435.1 uncultured Candidatus Peribacteria bacterium | reverse complement strand
ATATACAACTGTTGGTAGGCTTGGTGCTATATGCGGTATCGGCTAATGGGTTTAAAGCCATTCAGGTTTTAGGTATGGGAGGGCTAAACGCTTCTGCACGCTTGTTAGCGCTAGAGCATCCGCTTACTAATATACTGGCTGTTGCATTGATTACCTTAGGCTGGTCGCGACACAAACGTTTTGTGGAAGACCGTAAAAAATTTAAGAGTATTGCCCTTTTCTATGGCTTTGGGCTGGTATTATTGCTAAGCCGTATGCCCTGGAAACAATGGTTGGCCCGGTAACGGGCTGGCTTTATCAAGCCTGCTGTGTACCGTATACTTGCCAAAACAATACCTATATTTGGCCGGTAACTTTTTAAACCTACCTATAATACTATGAAACTTTTAGAAGGCAAAACTGCACTTATAACCGGGGCAAGCCGAGGCATTGGCAAAGGCATAGCGCAACTGTTTGCACAACACGGCGCCCAGGTAGCTTTTACGTACAGCACCAGCAAAGCCCCTGCACTAGCGCTAGAGCAAGAACTTTTAGCATTGGGCGTAACGGCTAAAGCCTACCAAAGCAATGCTGCGAGTTTTGCCGAAGCCGAAGCCTTAGTAGCTCAGGTTTTGGAAGATTTTGGCAGTATTTCCATTCTTGTTAACAACGCAGGCATTACTAAAGATACGCTGTTGATGCGTATGCGCGAGGAAGACTTCGATACCGTTATCCAAACCAACTTAAAATCTGTTTTTAACCTCACTAAAGCCGTGCAACGCACCCTTTTAAAGCAGCGGCAGGGTTCCATTATTAATATGAGCAGTGTGGTAGGGGTAAAAGGCAATGCCGGACAGGCAAACTACGCAGCCTCTAAAGCCGGAATTATTGGCTTCACCAAATCGGTAGCCTTAGAAATAGGATCTAGAAACATTCGCTGCAATGCCATAGCTCCCGGCTTCATCGAAACAGAAATGACGGGAAAACTGGACGAGAAAACCGTACAAAGCTGGCGAGATGCTATTCCGCTAAAACGCGGCGGAACCCCCGAAGATGTTGCCAATGCGTGTTTATTTCTCGCCTCCGACCTCTCTGCTTACATTACCGGGCAGGTGCTTCAGGTTGACGGGGGTATGCTCACCTAAACCTTATAGCAGTACATTACCCTACGCCTTGCAAAGCGTAGCAGAACTCACAAAAGACAAAGCCACATTAAACAAAGAGTACATACTCCAACAGATACGGCATATATCACGAAGCATTGATTGATTTTTGCATATTGCTGGGGTTGCCTATCTTCGTGTTCGCTTTAAACGAGTCTATTAGAAAACCTAAATCATTACTATAAAAACAACACTATAATTATGGATCGATTACCTAAAATTGCCCTACCCACTTTGGTAGTTATCGTATTTGTCATCGTCTTAATCTCCAAATCGGCCATCACCATAGGATCGGGAGAAGCCGGTGTATTATATAAAACCTTTGGAGATGGGGTAGTTACCGATCAGCCTCCATTGGGTGAAGGCTTTCACTTAGTAGCCCCTTGGAACCGAGTATACGTGTACGAAGTACGGCGACAAGAAGTTTTTGAGAAGATGAAAGTACTCTCCTCTAACGGATTAGACATTCAACTCGATGCCTCGGCTTGGTACAAGCCCAACTATAACGATCTGGGAAAACTTCACCAAGAAATTGGGGAGAGCTACCTGCAGCGCATCCTACTTCCCACCATTCGCTCGGCAGCGCGTAGCGTAGTGG
>CAYNUR010000303.1:0-1740 GCA_964400435.1 uncultured Candidatus Peribacteria bacterium | reverse complement strand
GAGGTCGCAGTTATCTGGTAAAGAATTTGACATTTATAATGCAGTGTTATTTGCAATTTATAATGCAGTGTTATTTGCTACTTGTCAGTAATTACTTCCACACGAATTATTTAAAAGAACTGCCTGTACAATTTATTAAAGGACCTGTTACATATTTTCGATTTACATTTAAAATGTCTCAGTTTTCTGTAAAATTGTAGCACTTCCAGATTTTTGCTTTTTGATTAAAATTGTCCCAGTTTTAGTGATTTTTGTCGCACTTTTTGCCAACTCCATGTTCTCTCAATTTTGGCCCGGTGTGTTTGAACTTTTTAATTTGATGGCTTGCCTTAGCAAGCATTGAAGACGAGAAAATGTCTTGGCAAATTTGCGCATTTTGGTGAGTTTTCTGACTTAAAAAACAGCCATATTGAAAAGATTTTCAGTGTTAAAAAAGTGATTTTTCATAAGGAAATGCAATAAAAAACCTAATTTTTGTTTCAGAAATCGTAATTTCGATTTCTAAAGGCCCTAAATCTATGATTGCTTGCTGTGTGGAATAGTCAGGTTCGTAGAAAAAATGATGTTTTATGTACTAAAATGCCTATTTTTTGCAGTATAACCTAAAAATTGTGAAAATAAAGAAGAAATTGATCACTTCGACTTGATTTTTTGCTCCTGGTTCATACAAGTTCCATGCTCTACAGCAAGGGGTTTTTTCTGAAGCCAATTGTCGCAACATTATACTGACTACCTGGGCCTGAAACTCAAGTTAAAACCAGGAAAATCAGAAGTTCTTTCCCCTGCCAGTGGTTTCTACCCCCCTTCTCAGTGTCCAAGAGAAGTAAGTTGGATGCGACTGGGAACCCGTAACTGAGCAGGGTGGCTGACAAATCTAAATCCTGTACTGGGAGCTCAAGCTCTTCTGGTACGAATTCCTCTAACAACTGCAGTGTTCAAGAATTAGCAAGCTTGACAGACCAGTGTAGAGCAAGTGGTAGGATTAGAAGAGAAAGCCAAGGTCAAGCAGCCAAGGGATCCGGACAGTCACTTGTGCAAGTTTTGACACGTAATATATCATTCAGATTGGAGAATCTCGATTTGATTTCAATTCCAAGGGAGCAAGAAAGAAGCTCCGTCATCATTCAAACTCCTAAAACTTCTACTCCAAGTAATTCTCCAGAACGTTTAATTCAACCTCCTAGAAATTGTCAACCTGTTGGTTCTTTTGATATCTTTAGGAGATCTAGATCCCATTCTCCCACCTGTTCAGAAGTATCTTCGATAAATAACGAAGTATTTCAGACAACAGACACTAATAATTCAGTACCTAAAGTTCAAATTCCTCTTCCTAGAGCATTACAAGCACCAGGTGCTCCAATTCATCATCCAGTGATTCTTATAACTGGCACGATGGAAGCTGCTGAGGCCGAACTGCACGAAAAGAATAGGAAGGTCTACTTCAAGATGAGAAATTATCAACTAGCTGACCTTTGTGAAGGATCTTTCGATAAGCATGAACAGAAGATGGATATTTTAGAAGGTTTGGTGGAGGATCTTGTCCTCAGTATTGAGAGAACCTGCGATATACATCAAGAAGAAATGGGTCCTGATAGAAGTAACCAGTGGAAAGCTCTAATTCCTCAAATTGAGAGAGACTTTGTAGGGTACAGAAGAGGTTTCTTAGCCAAACTTTCCGAGCTAGCAGAAAGTAAGGAAGCCAGTGTTCAATCGTTTCAGTCTGCTCAGCTGAAGCTAATG
>CAYNUR010000302.1:0-1744 GCA_964400435.1 uncultured Candidatus Peribacteria bacterium | reverse complement strand
GCACTAAATATTATTATATTGTTGATAACTGCCGGCGTAAGTTTTGGAGTCTTTTTTCTAGTTTTGAACAATAGTAAAATTTTTGACTTAAATTCTAAAAAGGAAAAAGCAGATAAACTATTGAAAGAAAGCGAAGAGGAAGCTAAACAGATTTTTGAACAATCACAAAAAAATCACGAAAATCAGAAGGAAAATATTGAGCAAGAATTTAAAAGAAGAAAAGAGAGAATTGCAAAAATTGAAGAGACACTTAACCAGAGAGAAGAGACAATTTCTAAACGAGAAGAAAGAAATAATCAAAGTAAACTTTCCTTAGCAAAAGAGGAAGAAGCACTTCAAGAAAAACAAAGTAAAATTGAACAAGCCGATAAAGAGATTGTGCAAAAGCTATGTTCAAAAACCGGAAATGAAGTCTCTAAGCTAAAAGATGAGATTATTCTTGGTTATAAAAATGATCTTTCAAAAGATTTTTCAGAGAGATTGGCAAATATTGAAAACAACCTAAAAGAAACCGCATCAAAAAGAGCTAGAAGAATAGTTGTAAGTGTAATGCAAAAAATATGTACACCAACATCTGTTGAAACAAGAGCTGTAAATATTAAAGTTCCAAAAGATAAAATAAAAGGAAAAATTGTCGGTAAAAACGGTACAAATATTAGACATTTAGAAAGTAAAGTTGATGTCGATATAGTTTTTAATGATTTGCCTAATACTATAAGTGTTTCTGCTTTTAATCTCGTAAACAGAAGAATTGCTCAAAAAGCTATAGAGAAACTTATAAATGTAAGAGGAGACATAGATCATAAAGTTATTGATCAATGTTTTGAAAAGGCAGAAAAAGAAACCGATGATGAACTTTATGAATTAGGAAAGAAAGCGATTGACGATATGGGAATAAAAGTTGAGAACAAAGAATTAATCAGAGTTATCGGTCGTCTACAATATAGAACAAGTTACGGACAAAATATTATGAAACATTCAAAAGAAGTTGGATGGATTTCTGCATTATTAGGGAGTGAAATTGGACTAAATGAAAAAACATGTTTAGTAGGAGGGTTTTTACATGATTTAGGAAAAGCTATCGATCAAGATCCAAATATTACAGGAGGACACGACTTCCTTACTAAAGAGTTAATGGAAAAATATAATTTCCCAGAAGAAGAAGTTCATGCTGCTTGGGTGCATCATTATGCAGAACCACCAGAAACACCAGAAGCTCTTATTGTTATTGCAGCAGATGCAATTTCTGCCTGTCGTCCAGGAGCAAGACAAGAGTCGATGGATAGATATATTGAAAGGTTAAAAGCACTAGAGGAAACAGCAAAATCATTCGATGGAGTAAAAAGTACTTATGCAATATCTGCAGGTCGTGAAGTTAGAATTATTGTTGATCCTGAAAAAGTAGACGATGTTAGGATGGGTAATTTAGCTGAGGATGTAGCGAAAAAAATAGAAGATAATCTTGCATATCCTGGTACAATCAAGGTAAATGTAATCAGGACAACTCAACATACCGAAATTGCAAAATAATCAATAAAAAACATGCGAAAAAAAGATAAAAAAACAAACAAGAAAAAAGTATTGGATAAAGTTGTAATGGGAGCTGTAATCGGTGGAGCAATTGGTTCAGTTTTAGGAGCTTCAATTGCACCTAAAAAAGGTAAAGAGACTAGAAAGGATCTTAAAAAGATAGCGAAAAAAGGAAAGAAGAAAAGTAGTTTACTATTAAGAGGAGTTAAAAAAT
>CAYNUR010000301.1:0-1756 GCA_964400435.1 uncultured Candidatus Peribacteria bacterium | reverse complement strand
ATTCATAGCTGGCACCCACTCGCAACTGACTGGCTGAGTCCAGGTCGATGATGTCTTCCACTGCCAGACTTTGTGTGACATCACGATATCGAGAAACCGGTGGGGTCGGCCCTATTTCTTTATGTCTGTCGACTTTATGATGCAGTGCCACATGAATTTCATGACCACTGATACGCTGATTAATCCACTCAACCGATGCACCACTGTTCTTGTCATCGTAAGCGCTGGGGAAGAAATTACGCTGTCCGGGGCGGGTGTAAGTGTCATCGGTAAAGGCATTAATGCGATTTTCATAGGTGTCGTGGAATACCCTGACTTTCAAACGGTTATCAGTACCGATGGCCGTGTTACTGATATAGTAGACACTGTCTTTGTCCCAGTAAGGCCACTGCCAGTAACGGATGCCCTGCTGTGATTCCCCGGTGTAAACCGGATTGCCTTTCTCACCTTCCTGTTTTGAAAAGCCCAGTGCATATTCATCTGTGCTATTCGGGGTATAGCCAAGTTTTGCAGACAGTTTCCAGTCCGTTGAGTAGGCATTTTCTCGTTCATTTCCGGTATCTGTGGGGTCATTCTTGCGATCCACAAATCCGTCAGCCAAAGGAAAGCTGTTGATATCAAGATAGGAAAGGCCGGCTTGTGCGTACCAGTTACCCTGACGTGTACCAATATTCCAGGCAGCCATGGTTCTGTCGCCACTGCCTGTTCCCAGCCTCAGGTCACTTTCAAACGCTTCTTCAGGCTGACGCGAAATCAGGTTGATGGCACCACCAAGCGTGTTCGGCCCGTATAGCAGTGAGGCGTTACCTTTACCAACGCGTATCTGTGCCAGATCATAGGTGGTGAATCGGCCGAAATCGACATAGCCATCGTAAGGAATGTAGAGAGGTATACCATCCAGGTACACCGGCACCTGACGCGAATCAAAACCGCGAATGGAGACAATGTCTTCATTCCGCGCGTTACGTGACAGCGACACACCTTCTTCTGTCGCTAATGCGATACCCACGGTTTCCAGGTTTAACTCGCGGAGAGCTTCCTGTGTGATCACAGATTCACTGCCTGCGTCTCCGGCGCTGGCTGTCACATCCGTGATGCCCAGTAAAAACGCATTATCAGTTTCACTGTCTGGCGCTGACACCAACGGACTCTCCGCTGCTGCAACAGCAGCCGCGGCACTCAATGATAAAATAGCAAGGAACAGCGCAGACCTTCGCATAACAACTCCTGATATTGATAAGGCAAAACTCAATGTATACCTGAGTATATATTGATATCGTTATTTATCAAAGTATATATTGAGGATTGTTCTTTGGCTGATCTTCTTGCCCCTGTTTTACCTCTAACCAGGCACCTTAATCTGCACTTTCCTCTGGCAGTTTATCTGCACCGTCGGCAGAGCGACTTTCTGGCCTGGCTGTATGATCCCTGAGAGGAATAACAGGAATGAACAGGGTAATCATCATACCCAGCATCACAATCCAGAGACTTGCAGAAAACATGCCGGTAATGGCATTTGAGAATGCGAGTTTCAGTCCCTGTTGAACACGCGTCACCAGGGTATCGGTGTCCATGGCTGCCAGTTCCGGTGACTGGGACTGCGCCATCTCAATGCCTGCTCGCAATGCCTCAGGGTTCATGGCACTGGCTTGCGCCTGACTCAGATCAAGAGACTGTCCGGCGGACTGCGCCTGCGCCAACATGGGCACTTGAGCTGGTAACTCAGCGGTCAAGTTCAAGGTGAGCAATGTGCCAA
>CAYNUR010000300.1:0-1757 GCA_964400435.1 uncultured Candidatus Peribacteria bacterium | reverse complement strand
GTATTCGTTCATCCCTATATTCTTCCAAAGAGTTTTTAAAAAATTTAATCTCTTCTGAACTAAGATCACTAGAAAGACCTCCAAATGCATGCTCCAAGACATTTATCCATTTATTGAAAGTTGGATCTTTATCAACTAATTCTAAAAGAATTTCTTTATACTTCTTGATCAATTCAGAAAAATCATAGCTCTTTTGATTTGCCAATAATTGACCTAACTCTTTTAATTTACTAGGATTGTAAGCTAAAAAAAGAAGCTTATTATCTGTATGAAAACCAATTAAATTCTTAATTTCTTCTGAATTAACTACTTCACGAAATCGAGCTAACAAAAAGATCTTAACAAAAAAGTTTTCACGAATTGAAAAATTTCTCAATCGCCCTTCATCCTCTACCGGAATTAATTTAAATTTTTCAAAAATCTTCTCTGCAAACAAACCGACTCCATTTCTCCTATTAACATAATTATCAATTCCATCGTAAACTTTCACACTAGAAGGACCACAAGTTGGAGATCGATCTTTCAATATAAATCCATCTACTTCCGAAATCTTAGAAAGAAAATTATCAGAATAATTTTCCATTTCTTTCGTAAATCTTTCTCCAGTTGCCGGTTGAAACAAAATAGTTTTTCCCTTTTCTTTTACCAATCTAATTGGATCTCTTGGAGCACCTAAACCAATTCCAACTTCAGGACAAACAGTCACAAAATCCACGTAATCTCTCAACAATCTTACATTTTCATTTTCAATAGTTACCCCATTGTATCTACATTCAGCAAAGCCCAAACACTTACTGACAACAATTTTCGGTCTTGAAAAAATCATTTATTTTAAACTTTTAAGAAATTTTTCCGATACCATTTTATAATCTTTTTTCTTCTGATCATCAAACTTTTTATACATTGAAGTCATCATACTCCAACGTGGATTCTTTTCTAAATCTTTAGAATTTTTTCCAATAAAATTCCAATATAAAGCATCCCAAATCTCACACCAATCCCCTTTTTGGTAATTACTCATCTTCAACACATAATTTGAACCAGAAAAATATGGCTTAGTCGTAATCAATCCCCCACAGCTATTCTGACTCATTGCATAAACATTTGTTACCATCACCCAATCATAACTATCGACAAACATTTCCATAAACCACTTATAAACCTCTTCTGGATCAATTTCACATAAAAAGAAAAAACCACCTAAAACCATCAACCTTTCAATATGATGACAATAACCAGTTTTCAAAATACGCTTAATAACATTGTCAACCGGGGTGACTCCAGTCGTTCCGTCGTAGAAGGATTTTGGAATTTTACGTTTGTGATTCCAAAAATTCCCATGACGCATTTTCACCCCCATATCTTCATAGGAAGCTCTCATAAATTCTCTCCAACCTATAATCTGCCTTACGAATCCTTCAAGACTTGCCAGCTCAACTTCATTTTTCTGAGAATATTTTATTACTTCATTAATTACTTCCTTCGGCGTCAACAAACCAATATTCAAGATTGGTGTTAACACAGAATGATAAAGCCAAATTCTATCTTTAACTATTGCATCTTCATAACGACCAAAGTTCTCAAAACGCTGATGCAAAAAATTTCTTAACCAATTTTTTGCATCAGAAAAAGTTACCGGATAATAAAACTCCTCAACTTCTCCAATCACATTTTTAAAACTCCTATCAACATACTTTTTAGCCTCAACAACAAATTCATTCTCTTCAGCAACATTTAATTTTGGAATATTATTAACT
>CAYNUR010000299.1:0-1761 GCA_964400435.1 uncultured Candidatus Peribacteria bacterium | reverse complement strand
GCATATTCAAAAGAAATATATTCTTGATCAATAAAAAAATTCTTAAAATCACTACTATAAAGACTATAAAGTGATTCATAAAGTTGAGACATAACACCACAACCCGCTTCCTTGAAGTCTTTATTAGAATATTGTTCACTTTCAAGCTCTCTATCCTCTTTTGACTCCATCTTTGGAACCTTGATCTCTAAAAAAACCATATTAAATGATCTTTCAAGATTTACCCTATAACGAATAAATCTTACAAATAGGTAAGATGAAAAAATTGTCCCCAAAGCTATTGCGATCAAAGCTAACCAAAAAGGCATAAGAAAATTTAAGTTCTTAAAATTATAACATAAGCAAAAGTATCAAACAATCTAGCTTTTCTCTATTAAATTCGCATAGTTAATACGATTCAAATAGACAAATTTTACTTTTTATCTACCTCTACAGTTTTTATGTGAAGCTCAGAAATTTGAGATTCAGGCATTGGTGATGGTGCACCAAGCATTAAATCTTTTGCTTTCTGATCCTTAGGGAAAGCAATTACTTCACGAATGTTTGGCTCATCAGCAAAAATCATTACTAAACGATCTAGCCCCCACGCGATACCTCCATGTGGTGGAGCACCATAGGCAAAAGCCTCTAGCATGTGCCCAAATCTTCTTTCTGCATCTTCTTCAGAAATTCCTAGTATTTCAAAAACCTTTTTCTGCACAGCATGTTCATGAATTCGTATTGAGCCACCACCAACTTCAGTACCATTTAATACAACATCATAGGCTTTAGCCAATGCAGTTTCAGGATTAGAATCAAACTCTTTGGTATCTTTAGGCGATGTAAAAGGGTGATGCATTGCCGCAATTTGTCCAGACTCTAGATCTTTCTCAAACATTGGAAAGTCTTTCACCCAACAAAATGCAAAAAGATCCGGATCAATAATTTCAAGCTTTTCAGCAACGGCCAATCTAACCCTTCCTAATGATTCACAAGCTATCTCGTACTGATCTGCAGAGAAAAATATCGTATCACCAGTTTTAGCACCAGTTAATTCAATAATAGAATCAAGCTCTTCTTGTTTAAAAAATTTAACAATAGGGGATTTTAGACCACCCTCTTCTAAAACGATATATGCCAATCCTTTAGCACCATAGATTTTTGCAACTTCAGTAAATTCATCAATTTCTTTTCTCGAAAACTTGGATCCACCCTCCACTCTTAAAGCTTTTACTACACCACCAGAATCTACGACGTTTTTGAATACAGAAAACTCACAGTCCTTAACAAGATCCGTTACATCCTTTAGCTTCATTTCAAAACGAATATCAGGAGCATCTCTACCGTAATCATCCATAGCTTCATGATAAGTCATTACAGGGAAAGGTTCAGACAGGATTTTTTTATGTGGAGCAAATTCCTTAACTAGATCAATAAGAACTTTTTCATTAACTTTCATGACATCATCTTCGTTAACAAAAGACATCTCTAAATCTAGTTGAGTAAACTCTGGCTGACGATCACCACGTTGATCTTCATCTCTAAAACATCTAGCAATTTGAAAGTAACGATCGAACCCTGCAATCATCAATAATTGTTTTAATTGCTGAGGTGATTGCGGTAGAACATAAAAATTACCAGGATAAATTCTCGAAGGAACAAGATATTCACGACTACCTTCTGGCGTCCCTTTAATTAAAATTGGTGTTTCTACTTCTACAAAATTATTATCATTAAAGTAATTCCTAATTCTATTAATAATATTATGACGAAGTAAAATAT
>CAYNUR010000298.1:0-1766 GCA_964400435.1 uncultured Candidatus Peribacteria bacterium | reverse complement strand
GATGTATTAAGTGTTATGTTAGTTTTCCCGATAAATATTCCGTGTTTGGATAGTTTTGCTTAGAAGTATTGAGTGTTTGGATAGTTTTGCTTAGAAGTATTGAGTGTTTGGATAGTTTTACTGAGAAGTATTGATTTGTTGCACAGTTTTACTTCAAAGTATTTAGTGTTTGAAAAGTTTTACTGCAAAGTATTGAGTGTTTGGATACTTTTACTGAGAAGTATTTTGCGTTTGAGTAGTTTTCTGCAACTTTTTCCCAATTTACAACGTTCCACCATGCTCCAACGTAGTCAGGTCTTCTGTTTTGGTAGTTCAAATAGTATGCGTGTTCCCAAACATCTAATCCTAAAATTGGAGTTTTTCCTTCGTGAAGTGGATTGTCTTGATTCGCTGTACTTGAAACTTCTAATTCTCCAGAAGAATCTACAGATAACCAAGCCCAACCAGATCCAAATTGTGTTCCGGCTGCATTATTGAATTCTTCTTTGAATTCTTCGAATGAACCGAATTTTTTTACAATTGCTTCTTCTAATTCACCACTTGGCATTCCTCCACCATTTGGAGACATGATTTCCCAAAATAGGCTGTGGTTGTAGTATCCGCCTCCGTTATTTCTGACTGCAGTTCTTGCTTCTTCAGGAACTGAATCAAGATTTCTCAAAACTTCTTCTAAAGATTTTTCAGCGATTTCTGAATGATTTTCTAAAGCAGCTTTTAGTTTGTTGATGTAACCTTGGTGGTGTTTTGTATGATGAATTTCCATTGTTCGAGCATCGATATGTGGCTCTAACGCTGAATAATCATATGGTAAATCCGGTAAAATGAAATCCATTTTTTCTGGGTTAAATTCTTTGTTTTATCTTAAAGCAGTGAAGTCTGATTTACAAACTGGATCTTTTATCTTGCAAAAACCCAATCATTTTCCTTTGAAAGTGATGTCATGAATTTGTATTTGTCTACTTTGAAATTTTTGATTTCTTCAGGATTTTCGATTCTGTTTTTTACTATCCAGTTAGTCATTGTTCCTCTCGCTAGTTTTGAGTAAATTGCGATTGTTTTATATTTGTCTCCTCTTTTTTCTTTGAAATGTGGTGTGATTATTTTGGCTTCTAATTCTTTTTTCTGGATAGGTTTTGAATATTCATTTGAAGCTAAGTTTAATAGAATTCCTGACCCCTCCTTTTTGAGATGTTTATTTAAGACTGGAGTGATTTTATCTTTCCAAAAGTCGGTTTTGTATTTCATTTCTAGTCTATATGGCTGAATCAAATCTAGAGGTTTTAATAAGCCGTATAATCCTGAAAGTGTTCGGACGTGTTCTTGGGCGAATTCAAAATCTTCTTCGGTATAATTATCGATTTCTATATCACGATAAACGTCACCTTTAAATGCTAGGATTGCTTGTTTTGCGTTTTTGGTTGTGAATGGAAATTGAAAATTTTGATATCTATCATAGTTTAATTCTGCGATTTTTTCGCTTACGGACATCATGTTCATGATTTCTTTAGTCGATAGTTTTTTCATTTCTTCGACTAGTTCTTTTGTCTTTTCAATAAATTCTGGTTTTGTGTGTTTTTTTGTCTGGGGAGTTGTTTCAAAATCTAGAGTTTTGGAGGGAGAAAGAATAATTATCATCAGAAAAATTTAATTTACTTATTAGCTTGAGTTTAACTAGTACTTTTTTGATTGTGAAGTGTTATATTTTTTTAATTTTGAGATGAAAATCTGTCCGAATTAATTTTTGGGATGAAGAATGATAGTTTGGT
>CAYNUR010000297.1:0-1768 GCA_964400435.1 uncultured Candidatus Peribacteria bacterium | reverse complement strand
AGGGGGGACAGTTTCGGAAACTCAGTGAATATGTACGAAAGTAAAGGATTGACTAATGGGAGAAAAAGTGTTAATGTGTTGTATTACGAAGGTCATTATTCATCAATCTGTAGAAAAGGTGAAGAAATAATTGGAAATAAAACAAAAAGCGCAGCTTCAATAAAATTAGCAAACAGTTCACTCGTGACTGCCTCTCTTATGGATTTCCCCTCTCTCCCTAACAAGAAAGCATCTGTGTTTTCTTTTTCACCCCCTGTGGAAAGGAAAAAGAAGAATGTCAAAACATCTCCTGCCAAAATAAACCAGCAACCAAAATTGACACTTGAAACAGAAACTAAAAATCGTTTTTCAGTCCTGTCAGACCTGGTTCTTAAACCAAAAACACAAACTGAAACCTCCTCTTTATCTTCGTCCGTTTCTTCCAATTCAGTCTGCTCCTCAAGCTACTCTCCTGTTAAAGCGCAAGCAACCAAAAATAAACCTCAACAAAATAAACCAAAAACCAAAATAAGATTTAATAAATCAGTAAGAATAAGGTATTTTGATGAAAAATACCATGGGATTAGTGATAGTGAGCGGCTAGCCAGTATTAAGACAAGCAAAACTATAAACAAGGGAAAGGAAGAGGAGGAGAAAAGAGAAGTGTTTTTACACAGGCTGGGTGAAGATAGAGCAGGGGAGAACAATGCCATTAACATTCTAGCAAGTTCTGATAATAAAGATGAGAATGAAGAAGTTAATTACTGTGAGATTGATCAACCTTCAGTAATTAATGAAAGAGAATGCATAGAAAATGTGCAAAGTAGGGAGGAAATGTTTAACAATGAGCTGGGCAAAAAAGAAAGGGATATATTATTCGAAGCAATTCAAATAGAGACATTAGATATAGAAGGTATCAAAGATTTAGATTGCAAGATTATGGAAGCCAGCTCAATAAATTGTGCAGCATTATCTATCCCAGTAATCAAATGTGAGAGAAGTGTTCCAATTGATCCAAAGATAGAAAATGTAAGCATAAGTGAATCAGAAAGTTCAACTTTATCTATGATGAATATTCCAACAGATCCAGGTGACAAAATTACACTAAACATAAATATAACTTTAGGTAGGGAAACAGAAAACTTAATAAATAACATGATATGTCATTTGGAGTGTTCCACCGACTTAAGAGAACAGGTTCTGACAATAGGTAAGATTTACATATCAAAGTCAAAAATGAAGGAGTTTTTAGAACATTTCGATTCTAGTTTTTCAGATCAGGCGTCATTTTTACCAGAACTGAGGTATTATCACACCATGAAAGTAAATGGTCAATATCTCAATTTAGAATTATTATTCCCAGAAATCAATGATATATTTTTTAAAAAGATATTTAAATACCCAGGCTGTTTCAATTTTTTCTTAAAACCAACATTTGTGATCAGATTCTTCCCTAAAAAGTTAGAAAGCAGTAATATTCTGACAGTTCAGAGCTTTATATCAAGGTACCCCAAAAGCATTTTAAGATCAATAAGTCTAGACTCTGAGTCAATAAATCTAACTCATAACCCAAAAATAGGGCATGTATTAGGAGTAAGTAAAACATTTTACCAGTTATTGAATCCCCTTGATGTAGGGAATTTTGAATCTGATCTGGGAAAAAGCAATGAATTGGGACATTTTGTGATCGAAAACATAAGCCCCAAGGGACCTGCAAGCACGGATGCAGGCAGTACAAGCATAGCACCTATACCACATTTAACAGTAGCAAAATATAAGAAAAAATATT
>CAYNUR010000296.1:0-1769 GCA_964400435.1 uncultured Candidatus Peribacteria bacterium | reverse complement strand
TTAAGTGAATAAGTAATCTTGTCAGTATAATTTTTAACAAAGAAATTGAGGCTTTTTATTGCTTCCGAAATCAAATTTATGTCTGCATTAATTGAAAGCACTAATTTACTTTTTTGAAGAATTATTTTTTTAGGTTTGTTCTCAATATTTTCTACTTCAATAATTATTTGAAGTAATTCATTTAGATTAAGATTTTGTCGAAAAAGTGTCGTTTTTTCACCTCTGAATATTTCTTCATAGAGATTAAGTAAGCTTGCTAATTTTAATAAGCTTGAAGTTCTTTCTAAATTGATATTTCCATTATTATGGCTAGAAAGCTCACAATTAAGTATTGTTAAAATATTTGCAAGCAGGTGTTTTGTTTCATTCATGAGTTAAATTATGAAAGATTTCCTGAGAAAATAAAGTTTTTCTCAAAAATGAAATAGAGTAGAATTGTTAGTTGGAAGATCTCTAAACATTTCTTATGAATGCTTTGGTAGTTGAAGATGAAATTGCTGTAGGCGAATCTTTGAAGCAGCAATTGGGAAAAATGGACTATTTTAATCATATTGTTCATAAGGATAACTTTGAAGAAGGGCTGAAAACTTTTAACTTAGGAAATTTCGATTTAGTTATTCTTGATATTGAATTACGGAACAAAACTTTTAATGGTTTGGATTTATGTGAACTTATTCGAGATTATGATAAAGAATTACCCATAATTGTACTTTCAGCACAGAGGTCTATGAAATTTTTGAAAAGGGCTTTTGAACTAAATGTTAATGAGTTTATTTACAAACCTTTCAATCAGCGTGAGGTAGAACTACGGGTAAGAAGATGGATAAATAATCAAATTTCGATTCCTAGGACTGTCGACTTGGAGTATGAAGGATTGAGTTACTCTTCTGCTAATAACTCCTTTTATTATGAAGATAAAAAAATCCAACTGACTAAGAAATCAAAACTTTTGTTATTGGAATTTCTGAAACGTCCAGAAAGACTTTTAACCTGTGAATTTATTTGTGAGAAATATTGGGGCGATTATGGCATAAGTCAAAAAAGTAGAAATGTACGTTCAACAATTCAAAATTTAAGAAAGTTACTTGGGAGAGACTTGGGTGAATGGATTGTGACTAAAAGGGGAGAAGGATATATCTTAAAAGCAAAAATTGATGAAAGTTTTAATAATTGAAGATGATAAAACAATTATTGGTTTGTATTCTCGGAGATTAGAAGATGAAGGTTATATTGTGGAAAGTATGACTAGTTATGAAGAAGCCTTAAAATATTGTCGACCCGGGATGATAATAGCGCCTGATGTTGTTTTGCTTGATCATGGTTTAGGTAATAAAGAAGGAGTAAATTTAGCTCCAATAATCAAAAAAGCTTTTCCAAACTCAAGGATAATAATACTTTCGAACTATAGTCGCTTTGTTTTTAAAGAGAAAATGAAAGAATATGGAATTGAAGATTACTTAGTTAAGCTTAATGCTTCGCCTGGTTTTATCGCTAAGTATCTTTGTAAATTCTCTAAATAATTTAGTTTGTTTATTTGAGATTGTTCAAATTCAGTTTTTTTCGGCAACCTTAATACAAAGGTCGCCCCTCCGTTATCATTATTCCTTGCATAAATTGTTCCACCATGAAGCTCAATTATCTTTTTACAGATGTATAGTCCTAATCCAATCCCCTGTCTTTCTGAATCTACTTTTGTATGAAAATTATTGAAGAAAACATCTCGATAAACCTTTATAAGTACTCCACCCTAACCAATTACGTTTGTATAA
>CAYNUR010000295.1:890-1775 GCA_964400435.1 uncultured Candidatus Peribacteria bacterium | reverse complement strand
GAATGGTCAGTCCTAAATCATGAGATTTCGAATTGTTACGAAAGTTACTTTCAAAATTTACCTAATTCGCTATTCAACTAAAAAATTAGTTAAATGTTTTTTCCATTCAAATATTCCATTTAAATTGATCCTAGAATCATGCCGGCAACCTGTCTGATTCGTTGATTAAACACTATTTTGAAAATTTTGACAGGGGTTTTCTTTTCATTCTAACACATTTCACAAATGAAAAAGAAAATTCACATGAGCCTTGACGATATCATTTTCGAGCATCGCAATAAGGCCTACGGAGCCTATGCCCTGAGGCAAGAATACAGGGCTAATCTTACCAAAGCCGCTGTTATTGGATCCTTATCTATGATCACTGTTTTTCTAAGCAGTTTTGTGGTCAATAAAAAGAAACCAATTGAGCCCAAAACTGGTCACATCTACAAGATTGTTGAACTGGATAAGATAACGGAGTCATTACAGGATGTTGAAGATCCACCTGAAAAAGCTATCGTTGAAAAGCCTAAATAAGAAGTTGTCAAACAGGTTTCGAATCCACCCCAAGTGACTCCTGTGGAAAATAATGAACCCGAAGATGACAAAGGTGTACCAACAGAAGAGGAACTCAAATTTTCTGCGATCGGAAATGAAACAATAGACGGTCCACCCGTGGAAGGCTCTTTTGCAAATCCGGGACCAATTGAGATTCCCGGCGATGTTATTGCACCAGAGTCGCCTTCACCACCAGCTCCGAGGGTAGACGAGCCATTGGTGATTTCTGAAGTGATGCCTGAGTTTGAGGGTGGAATGTCAAAAATGTATAAATGGCTTGGCAAGAACCTGAAATACCCTGATAACGCCAGCAGAAATGGAATAGAGGGTAGGGTGGTTGTATCC
>CAYNUR010000295.1:0-880 GCA_964400435.1 uncultured Candidatus Peribacteria bacterium | reverse complement strand
TCTCAAAGGCATTGGGTTTGGGTGTGATGAAGAAGCTCAAAGGGTGATAAAGGCCATGCCGAAGTGGAAAGCTGGTGTACAAAATGGCAGGCCGGTTAGAGTAAAGTACACTTTGCCGCTTTCTTTTAAAATCAATTCCTGAAGTCTGACTGAATAAATTGACAGGTCTCTGCTCTTTTTGGGGGCAGAGACTTTATTTTTGTGCGAAACCCTGTTATCAAGTTCGCTTTAGGACTAAAGAGGGGTAAATACGATCATAAACACCAGAAAATGTCAATAGACTACAGACAGATACCATCTCCATGTTATGTATTAGAAGAAAGCAGGCTGAAGCAAAACCTTGGTTTGCTGAAATTTGTACAGGACGAAAGCGGAGCCAATATTATTTTGGCTCTAAAGGGCTTCTCCATGTATAAGATGTTTCCGTTGGTCAAAGAATACCTCAAAGGAGCCACAGCGAGTAGTCTAAACGAAGCAAGGCTCATTTTTGAGGAGATGGGTTGTCTGGCTCATACTTACGCTCCTGCCTATAAGCCGGAGGAGTTTGATGAGATGATGAGCTATAGTTCACATATAACTTTCAATTCACTCTCTCAGTATGAGCAGTTTAAAAGTCAGGTGAATCAGTACGATCGTAAAATCTCAATGGGTCTTCGGATAAATCCACAATACGCCGAAGTAGAGACTGATATGTATAACCCCTGCATTGTCGGCAGCCGTCTTGGGATTACACGCGATGCTTTGGGAGATTCACTGCCGGAGGGAATTGAGGGACTACATTTCCATACCATGTGCGAGAATGATAGCTACGTTTTGGAACGTACACTGGTGCATGT
This sequence comes from uncultured Candidatus Peribacteria bacterium, assembly GCA_964400435.1. Classification (GTDB taxonomy): domain Bacteria; phylum Patescibacteriota; class Gracilibacteria; order UBA1369; family LOWO2-01-FULL-3; genus CAYNUR01. The sequence goes on along the minus strand of CAYNUR010000295.1, from coordinate 44 downwards.
TGAAGAGAAATTTGGTGATTTGCTACATCAGGTGAAATGGCTGA
>CAYNUR010000294.1:0-1777 GCA_964400435.1 uncultured Candidatus Peribacteria bacterium | reverse complement strand
ATATTTTTATTTATCATACTTTCCCTCATTATTCCTACTTACCAATATTCAGAAACTCAAAATACAGAAACCCAAGATACAATTAATCCTGACTATATCTACCACAATGCAATGACCATATTCATGCTATGCATATTGTTAGCTTTTTTGTCTCTGTATTTCTTGTATTTGATTCTTGAGAATTGCTGCAATTTAAATAACAACTATAATGGACCTGATATAGAAATGGTATTTTTAAATCAAAATAACAAGAAAATAGAAGAAAATCAAGTAAACTTTCATATAACAAGTGAAACACAAATGAATAAACAAAATGTTCAAGCAAGTGCTTCTGAAGAATTGCTATCTGATGTTTTATTTGAATTTGAAGAAAATGAACTTTTTGATCCCAAATTAATTGATAAAAGCTATGAAGAAATAGCAACTTGTTGTCACATGACAATATTTATGAGTTTTCATAATGAAAATATGACACAAGCCATTGTTCTGAACAAATTAATAGACAAAGCATTTGAGGTTAAAGATGAGCAAATCAATATTTATTTAGAAAAAATTGAAAAATGTGATTTCAACCCACAGTCAAAAATTCTTGGGAAAGGGAAAAATACGAAGAACCAAAAATTGGATGAGCAAGTTGAAAGAAAGAAAAATATTGGCATGAACAATATTGATGACAAATATTGCTCTGTCATTTCCTTAATTATCTCACTATTCCATATGGATGAATTCCAAATGATAATGGATGAATGTGTTTCAAGTGAAAACAATAAACTTTGCACTATTGGAACGTGTGAATTATGTCTCATAGTTAACTTGTATGTAAGATATGTACGGTCCAAAAAAACAATCACACCAACAGAAATATTAGGCTTTACTGCAAGTAAAAATGCAGAAGAAAATTCCATTGACCACACTTACAACAAACTCATTGGAGCTATAAAAAATGATGCAACACATTTTCATCCTCAACTAAAAATGATTAAGTTGTTCCACCAATTGAATATGAAGGTGTCTATTCATGAAAAATGCGGACAAAAACCTGATTTACCTAGAAATCTTGTTTACAGTTATGAAGAAGAAAATTCAGAAATGAATGGCAAATTGTTAACAAATTGTGTGTGTGGTGATATAACAGAATCTTGTTATAGCTGGGTGGATAAAACCATGGTTAAAAATCTATTAGTTTGTAATAAAGGCACAAAAGAGCAACAATTAAGCAAATCTATTGAGTTGGACTGTGTAGAACTAGATTTGGTTTCTGCCATTGTGAAGGATGAAAATCATTTCAAAGTTATAGTACCAGATTTTTCAAGTCAAACCATTGAAATTATTGATGAAAAGGTTCAAAGTTTAAAAGAAGAAAATAAAAAGTTTAAGATAGTAATGAGTTTTTATGAAATAAAAGGAAATAAACCAAAAAATCATTTCACCGAGCACAAATTTAAAACTTATAACTATAGACAACTACTGAAATTAAATAACAAAAGTTACGAAAACATGAAAGAAATATGGAGAAAAGAAAGCAAAAAAAAATATTTAGAGAACCCAGAACCTAAGAAGGCTCAGAGCAAAAAGACCTATCTAGATAACCCAGAACCTAAGAAGGCTCAGAGCAAAAAGACCTATCTAGAAAACCCAGAAGCTATAAAAGCTAAGATGAAAGAAAGTTATCTAGATAACCCAGAACCTAAGAAGGCTCAGAGCAAAAAAACAAGCAAAAAAACCTATCTAGATAACCCAGAACCTAAGAAGGCTCAGAGCAAAAAGACCTATCTAG
>CAYNUR010000293.1:0-1784 GCA_964400435.1 uncultured Candidatus Peribacteria bacterium | reverse complement strand
CTTCTGGTTCTTGGCGGGCTGTTTTTAAGTTAATAAAGTCAATGAGTTAAAAAGGTAACGTGTTAAGGGGTTGCTTGTGCTTCTAGTTGTTTACCACAAAGTTCCCGGCACGAGCGTGACGCTCGCGCCAACGTTTTTGGTGGGTTGTTTTTAAGTTAAAAAGTCAATGAGTTAAAAAGGTAAGGTGTTAAGGGGTTTCTTTTGTTAGTGCTGCTTTTCTGCGGAGTTGAAGCCTTCTACAATTTCTTCGAAGGCGATACGGTAATGGGTGCCTTTTTTTTCCATGTCGCGAGTAACGGTGCCTTTGAGTTGACGCGCTAAGTTATAAATAAGTTTTAAGCCAAGCGAACGAGCGCTTTTTGGGTCGATGGTTTCAGGATATCCTGTGCCATTGTCTCCTATATGCAATTGGTATCGGGCAAGGCCTTGCTTGTGTAAGGAGAGGTAGATTTCTCCTTTTTGGTCTTCCGGAAAGCCGTATTTGAGAGCATTGGTAAGGACTTCGTTGATGATTAGTCCCAGGGGAATTACGGTGTCTATGCTGAGTTGGGCTTCGGCAATGTCTAAGTGTAGTTTGATGTTGGCTGTGTTTTTTCCGACGGAGCGCAGCAGATAGTCGCAGAGTTCGGTTATATAGGGTTTTATGTCGATTTTAGAGAGGGCGTCTTCGCGTTTGTAGAGCATTTCGTGTACCATGGCCATGGAGACGACTCTGTTTTGACTGCTTTTGATGATGTTGCTGATTTTTTGGTCGTTAACCGATCGGGATTGTAGGCTTAATAGGCTGGAGACGGTTTGGAGGTTGTTTTTTACGCGATGATGGACTTCTTTTAGGAGGGTTTCTTTTTCTTCGATGCGTTTTTGTATTTCGTGGCGGGAGCGGTAGAGGTTGTGATGGGCTCTGAGGAGGTTTTTGCCCAGTACGCCTCCTAGGAGGTAGACGGCGGAGGCGATGCTTAGAAAGGCGAACCAGCTGCGGGCGGTTAAGGGTACGCTGTTTTCGAGTAGGGCAAGGCCGCTTAGATCGTGTAGGAAGAGGAGGGTGAGGAGGGCGAGGTTGATGACTAAGTAGAATTGCCCATGAACTTTGGTGCTTGCATAGCCTGCAAATACGATGACGGCTAGTACAAAGATGAAGGGGCTTTGTATACCACCACTGCTAAAGGTTACTAGGGTAGCAGCTGCCATGGCGATGATGGAGGTGAGGTTATAGGTAAGGATGAGGTTTTTGTGGTATTTGTGTAATAGGGTGTTGGCTATGTTTAAGAGGACAAAGGCAAAGAAGGTGTACGGTATGATTCCCTTGATGTTGAGGAGGAAGAGGCAAACTATGCCGAAGATGAAGGCCAGTAGGGTGGTGGTGCAGTTTACTTTGCGTATTAGGGTGAGTTTGTCTTGCAAACGGTATTTGTCCTTCCTAGAAATTTTCATAGGCTGTAGTGGGCTGTGTTTGCGACTGTTTTAATGGTTGCAAAGGCTGTTGGACATGGGGAAGGTTTTCGGATGTAAAGCTAATCATGTTTTTGCTACGAAAAAAGGAGCGTAGATAAATAAAGGTGGAGGGGGACAAGGTTAGGTATGAGAGACCTTACGCCGGAGATAGGCTCGGCTTTTTTAGTTTGGATCGGAATACGTCACTATATCTATTCCGATGCCGTTGGGATCAACAATCGCAAAATGCCTATCCCCCCAGGGTTCGTTGCGCAGTTCGAATTCTATGTTATCTACTTTGTTTTTAAGCGTTTTGTAAATAGTGTCTACATTGTCGACTTCAATGGTTAAAT
>CAYNUR010000292.1:0-1785 GCA_964400435.1 uncultured Candidatus Peribacteria bacterium | reverse complement strand
AAATGAATAATTAATAAATTTTTTGATAAATTAAGCTTCTTGTTCTTTTTTCTCTTTAATTGCATCAAGCACTCGCACAAATCCACTAACAGTATTGTTAAGTACACCATGGAATCCTTGAATCGGAGATTTAAGAAGGTAAACAAATTTAGCCATAAGTTCTTCAACACCTGGGAGATCAGCAAGTTCTTTAGCTTGAGCCATGCTCATAACTTTTCCTTCAAAAAGTCCACCCATCAATTTCAATCCATCGTGATCCTTAGCAAAGTTATTTACAAGCTTAGCAGCAGCAATTTCGTCTTCCATACTAAATGCAACCGCAATAGGTCCATCAAGACTTTCGTCCGGAATTTCTTGATCATAACCAGCTTCTTTAGCTGCAATTTTAATCAATGTCTTCTTTGCAACTTTGTAAGAAACACCTTGCTCACGCATTTGCCCTCTTAGTTCAGTCATATCTTTCACACCTAATCCATGAAACTGAGAGAAAACAACGCATTTAGCCTCTTTCATTTTTTCAATCAGATCATTCAAGATCTCTTGTTTTTGTTCTTTGGTTAATGCCATTTGTATTTCAAATTAAAAAATCTCGACTTAACTGTCATAGATAGTCGAGCATTAAACCTTGCAAAATATGTCTTTGAATCGCAATTTTACCTAGTTTGTATTTGCCTCGGCAGGTATTACATTTCCGACTAGTCAGAAACAACCTACTATCTACGACAAGCGCAATTTAGAGTATTAACTTTCTAAAGTCAAATAAATTTTCTATGAATCTCTAAAACTTAAGCCATTTTTTCTTGAATTGAAACAAGCCTTGAATACAAATTCACCACATCTGATCTACCTGATACTTCCAATCTTTCAAGAACAAATTTTAATAAATCTAAATCAACACTCTTAGCCATCGCAGGTCTTCTAACTCTTTTTTTCATTTCCGCAACAATTCCATTGGTATCTATGAATCTTGCATCAACAGCAACTTTTAACATATTTCTTTTTTGTTCTTCAGGTTGAGAGTCAAATCTAGAATCCCTAAAAAGATAATTCGTAAATTCATGACTAAAGTTCTTTTCTTCACAATCATCACTTACTGCTTGCATAGCCACTGTCTCAGAATAATCATTTCTTCCAGTTCTGATAACCGCATCTCTTTGTTCATTTCTTAATTTATTAACATCAAATTCAGCACCTCTTTGTGCTTCATACAGTACTCTTTGCCTAGCTTTTTGATCTTCTTGTGCTCTCTCACTTGGCGTTTTTCCTCTACTAGCCCTTAATTTTTTTAGAAAATTTATTCGAGTTTCGCGATCCATCACTGGCAGTAAATCAATTTTATCAATATTGAAAGCATCATCTTCCGAATATTCACTGTTAGTCATTTCTGGTGGCTGAATCCTCAAAGTATAACGATAAACCTCTTCACCTATCATATAAGCTAACTGCACAATCTTTTCATAATGGTCCTTACCATATTTATTAACCAGATTTTCAACAAGTTTCAAATAGTCAAAAATTTCATAACCACATGTTTGATTTAAATAAGTAATAACATTATTAAAAGATTTACTCGGGTGAGCAACAATCAACTCAGCCATAACATATTGAATCAAAGTACGGTAAATTTTCACTTCTTCACTTTGATTACCGTTTTCAAAATCTCTATTCATTACATAAATTTTAAGAATATAAAGTTCTCTATTAAAACCGAAATGATCCTTTTTGTCAAGTGCGCTTGGCCAAATTATGTAATTCTTGATCATATGTAGATGAAAAGATTTAAAG
>CAYNUR010000291.1:0-1792 GCA_964400435.1 uncultured Candidatus Peribacteria bacterium | reverse complement strand
ATCTTATCTCAGTATAATAGAAATATGTTCTTCTGCTGCTTAACACTTGTCGTTTTTAGCCTCGACATTTTCATTTTTCCGTGGCCCGGAATGTTGCAACATTATAAAGACGACTTTAGATGATGAAAATATCTCGGCAATGTCGATTTGCAGTTTTCCTGAAATGTTAAAGAACTTAGATTTTTCATAAAATGTCTTCCTTTTTGCCCTTAAAATGTTATTTTGGAAGCTTAGAAAAATGATTTTTCAGATGTGAATATTTGTAATTTTGCCCCCTAAATCCTCATTTTAGCGGATGCTTTGGAAATACAGGTATTGAGGCTTATGTATGCTCCAGCTTGTAACAGCTGCATATTTTAATTTTTTATATAAACGACAATAAGATCAGCTTCAGATACACGAGATCGTGTATACTGGGGTCACAATGGCTGGGTCAGGAGGAGGAGAAGTACCTCGTGTCGATCCAAATACCAAGAATAATACTTTCAAGTCTTGGGCAACAATTGCTTCGATGAATACCTCAAATAGGAAGGAAACTAATACCTTGGAAGTGCGACTGGAAAATGATGAAAGGAAAGGCACTACTTTAAATAACGAAGAGATTGAAAGACTTTTGAAACGACTTAACATTCTTACAAGTCAGTTTACCTGTGTCCAAGCCTGCCCTGAGAGAAGAAATGTCATTTACATAACTCTAGGTCCTGGAGTTGACATAAATAAGTTTATCAATAAAAACACTAACGAGTCCTTCTTTGTCAAGCCCGGTGTATGTACAACAACAATTAAGCATGCTAATAAAAAAGAAGTCCCTGTTCAAGTGTTCGGACTCCATCCAGATACAAAAGATGAGGCTGTAATCAAGTATCTAAATGCTCATGGCCAAGTCGATACCAAACATCCTGTAGTTTATGGTGTCTATGAAGGTGGACAGGGTTCTATTCTTGCTGGGAAAAGAAACGGAAATCGGACCTATTCTGTGTTGGTTAAAAGAAATATTGGTAGCAGCCATGTGATTGACGGTGTGAAGGTCTCCATCAGATATCCTGGACAAATAAAAACGTGCAATAACTGCCAACAGGAAGCTACTTCGTGCCCAGGAAAAGGAATAGCTAGAGATTGTTCATCAGAACATGTTTCTTTTTCAGACTTTATGCTTTCATACTGGAAAAAGATTGACTTCCAGCCAGACACTAGGGATATGAACTTTGAAGATGAAGAAAATGAAGAAGACAGTGTAATTGTAAAGGTCGATCAAGTTAGACATAGCCATCAGAAGCTAAGTCTTGAGAGTGAAATGGCAGGTCGTTACGGAGGTGTTGCAATAAAAGGATTTCGGAAACAAACTGAACTGAGTGAAATTGTCAATGTTCTTAAAGAAGCTGGCCTGCCTTTCGATTATGAGAAGGAAGACCTGGAGACAGAGGATAGCAGAGGTGAATTTACCACTATTAAAATTCGTGATCTTAAACCTGTGGATTGTGTTGAAATTGTGAATAATCTCAACGGAGAGGTAAAGTTTGGAAAGAAAATCTCTGTGTTTGCTCTAGTAGATGATAGCCCAACTAAGCAGAGTGGGGAAGATCTTGATAATCTAATTAATAGTGAAACTGATGAGAAAGTTGACAACGAGGAAAGTTCCAAACAGACGCCCGAAACTATCTCTAAAGGTTACAAGGTGCATGATAAGAAGTCTCCATCCTCAAACTCCAGTTTGTTTGGCAACTTAGTTAGCAAGATCTGGAACGGAAATGAGGACCTACATATTAGTGAGGACAGTGATGAAGATCTGGCC
>CAYNUR010000290.1:0-1798 GCA_964400435.1 uncultured Candidatus Peribacteria bacterium | reverse complement strand
AGAACATATTAACGTACAAGCCCTGCTATCCGAAATGCCGGAAATGAAAGCCGCCCAAGCAGAACTTCAAAAAATGCAACAATCCTACCGTGCCGACATCGAAAGCTCTATGACGGAACTCCAAAACAAATACACCCAATACTCCAACGAAGCCACCGCCAAATCTGAAGAAGAAAACCAAAAAAGAGCCCTCGAACTTCAAGGCTTCGAAAAAAACATTCAAGAAGCCGAACAAGCTGCCGTACAAGAAATACAAAAAAAACAACAAGAACTCTTTGCCCCCATCTCCGAAAAGGCAAAAGCCGCCATTGAAAAAGTCGCTAACCAACAAGGCATGGATTACGTGATTGACGCTAGCCCCGGCCTTAGCCTTATTGTTGCTAAAGGAAAAGACCTCCTACCCGCCGTAAAAAAAGAACTCGGCTACTAAACCCTAGCATACCCCTAACTTGCCCGCTGCATAGCGGGCTTATTTTTTGCCCTTCACTGCCTCATCTGCCTACTGTTAACATCCACTAGAACCGGAAGCAACCCATCAAGAACCAGAAGCAATTCATGAAGAACTAGAAGCAATTCATGAAGAACTAGAAGCAACCCACCAAGAACCGGAAGCAACTCATGAAGAACCGGAAGCAACCCATGAAGAACCGGAAGCAATTCATGAAGAACCAGAAGCAACTCATGAAGAACCGGAAGCAACTCATGAAGAACTAGAAGCAACCCATGAAGAACCGGAAGCAACCCACCAAGAACCGGAAGCAACCCATCAAGAACCAGAAGCAATTCATGAAGAGCCAGAAGCAACCCACCAAGAACCATAAGCAAATCCTTAACTCTTTACAAACGATAGCGCGCGCGTCACGCGCGTGTCTTAAAAAGAATCTCTATGAACTTTGTGGTAACTAATAACCTAGTAATTCAACAACTCGGTACCCCAAACCTTAAACTTTGACAATGAAAACAGCCCTCCCGCACCTACTTACACTGCTTAACCTCCTTAGCGGCTGCATAGCCACCGTATTTGCCGTACTAAACCGCTTAGAACTGGCTGCCCTTTTTGTAGCCCTCGGTATTATTTTCGATTTTCTCGACGGCTTTGCCGCCCGCCTCTTAAAAGCACAGACCGCCCTCGGGGTACAGTTAGACTCTTTGGCCGATATGGTTACCAGTGGCCTAGTACCGGGCATTGTTATGTTTCAACTCCTTGCCATAACACAACCCGCAGGGTGGACCCCGGCGCTTTGGCCTCCCAAAACCTATTGGGCGCTTACCCCCTTTCTCGGATTTAGCATTACCCTGGCATCCGCCTACCGATTGGCCTACTTTAACATAGATAAAGACCAAGCCCATACGTTTAAAGGCCTGCCCACTCCCGCCAATGCCATACTCATCCTCTCCTTACCCCTCATCTTAACATATCACAACAATTACACCCTCAACAGCCTCATCCTCAACCCTGCATTTTTGGGAGTGCTTACTCTTGTCAGTGCTTTTTTGCTCAACTGCCGCATTCGGCTCTTTACCTTAAAATTTACCGATTGGAGTTTCCGAAGCAATGCCCTGCGCTATCTTTTTATAATAGCCAGCTTAGTACTGCTCTTAACCCTACAGTTTTTAGCCATACCCATAATAATACTGCTGTATGTTTTAGCCTCGGTAGCAGCATCTGTTTTAAAAAACGGATAAGCCTGTACCTCCTTTTTTATACGGGTAAATTAAGTGTGGAGTAATATCGCTATTCTATGCAGTTCGTCGTATATTTGCCCGCGCTAAAACAGGTCGCGTAGCTCAGCTGGAT
>CAYNUR010000289.1:0-1800 GCA_964400435.1 uncultured Candidatus Peribacteria bacterium | reverse complement strand
TTCTTGGATAGGTGCCGCCTGAGGGTTGTCCCCTTGTTTTTCAACCGCAGCGCTTACCGTAAAATAGCCGGTATAATCCGACTCATAGCCCGAATATAGGCCATACACTGGCGTTCCGTGGAGCGTTTTTTTGTAGATTGTTTCGTAGAAGGTTTTCCACAAACCGGAAATCTTGGCCGTTTTGGGGGACTGCTCGTCCTCGTTTCGGGTTCGTATCGTTATTCCGAGGAGTTGCTTGGACTCGCAATGCGTAGGGTTCATAGCAATTTCTATTTTCTGTGGATTAGTCGCGAAGTGCCCTTCAACAGCACTACTACGTTATTAAAATACTCTTGTAGCGCTCTAAGTTTTTAAGGGCAATGCCTGTGCCGCGTACCACGGCTCGTAAGGGGTCTTCGGCGATGTACACCGGCAGGTCTGTTTTTTGCGAAAGGCGGCGATCTAGCCCTCGCAGCATAGAACCCCCACCCGCTAAGTAAATACCCGTATTGTAGATGTCTGCAGCCAGTTCTGGAGGGGTTTGCGAGAGGGTTTCCATCACAGCATCTTCTACGCGTAAAATACTTTTGTCAAGTGCTTTGGCAATTTCTCGATACGAGGTCTGTACTTGCTTTGGCTTACCCGTTAACAGGTCTCTTCCCTTTATAAACTTATCCTCCGGGGGTGATTTTAAGTCTTCGGTAGCAGCGCCCACTTCAATTTTTATAGCCTCTGCGGTGCTTTCTCCTACATACAGGTTGTGTTGGGTACGCATGTAGTAAATAATATCATTGGTAAACACATCGCCGGCTACTTTTACCGACTTATCGCAAACAATACCGCCCAGGGCTATAACCGCAATTTCGGTAGTACCCCCGCCAATATCTACAATCATACTGCCTTTGGGTTGCATAATATCCAGTCCAATACCGATAGCTGCTGCCATAGGCTCGTGAATCAGGTACACTTCCTTGCCATTAACCCGCTCTGCCGATTCGCGCACCGCCCGCATTTCTACTTCTGTGATGCCGGAGGGGATACAAATTACCATGCGCAGTGCCGGAGGAAACCATTTTTTCTTTAGTGCCGGAATGCTTTTAATGAACATGTTGATCATCTTCTCCGAAGCGTCAAAATCGGCAATTACTCCGTCTTTTAGGGGGCGAATGGTTTTTATGTTTTCATGTGTTTTCCCTTGCATCATATTGGCCTCCCTGCCTACGGCAATAATTTTTCCATTAGTCCTGTTTCGGGCTACAATGGAAGGGCTGTCGACCACTACTTTATCTAAATGAATAATTAAGGTATTCGCCGTACCAAGGTCGATGGCGATTTCCTCGGTCATAAAATCAAAAAAGGCCATATGAAAATGCTATTGGTAGATTGTTCGTAAAAATTGTTGCCCAAAATACTAAAATTAATGCTTAAAATGCCGTACGCCTGTCATTGCCATAGCTAGGTTGTTTGCATTACAGTAGTCGATACTCAACTGGTCTTTAACCGAGCCTCCGGGTTGAATGATGCTTTGGATACCCGCCTTGTGTGCTATCTCTACACAATCTGGGAAAGGGAAAAAAGCATCGCTGGCCATTACGGCACCTTGTAGATCAGCTTTAAAATGCCGGGCCTTTTCAATGGCTTGGTTCAACGCATCAACACGCGAGGTTTGCCCTGTACCACTGGCACATAATTGCTTGTTTTTAACCAGTACAATGGTGTTGCTTTTGGTGTGTTTGCACAATTTTGAGGCAAACAGCAAATCGTTAACCGCTCTATCGGAAGGTTTGTTGTGCGTTACTACCGTTAAATCGTTTACCGTAT
>CAYNUR010000288.1:1198-1800 GCA_964400435.1 uncultured Candidatus Peribacteria bacterium | reverse complement strand
CCCTACGAAAATGCGATACTATTTTCTCAAACTAAAATTGATCAAGTAGACAAAAATGGAAAAATAATTTCGCTCTATTCAAAACCAATAGATACTTCGCTTGAAAAATACGATTTCGAGACAAAAGAAACAGAAATCATCAAAACAGGAACTTCTTTATTATACGAATTTTTTCCATATCCAAACGGAAAAAGTTTCGCTTATATCAACAGTGTTGGTGCACTAATGAATTTCGATTTAATTTCAAAAGAAGAAAGTCTTATTTCCAATAAATTCACCAACTACTTTGGCTTTAGTCCAAAAGGTAATTACAGTCTTTTTATAAACAGTAACTTACTACCAAATTACTCCTCACAAAGTGAACTAATTATAAAAAAAGCTGACGAAGAAAACTTAATTATTACTGAAGATACACCTGATCTCATATACAACTCCCCTTCCATTTCACTCAATGAAAACTACTTAGTTTACACGAAAAAAGAATACCTAAAAGAAGCAAAATTAATTTTACATGATCTAAATACAAACCAATCCATCGAAATCACAAATGGCGAAAAAGAAATCAAAAACCCGAAAGTAAGTCCAGATGAACAATTTATTAT
>CAYNUR010000288.1:0-1188 GCA_964400435.1 uncultured Candidatus Peribacteria bacterium | reverse complement strand
TTAAAACATATAGAAAATAAAGAACTTAAAGACTTAAATCTAAGCTCAGAAAACTTCATTTGGTTCTATTGAATTCATTTTTTTCAAAATTTCTGATATAATTCAGAGATTCACAAAACAAAAACCAAAATGAAAATTAGGACTCCAGAATTAAAAGACTCTGAATCTATCAGCAAAGTTCTTCATGAATGTTTCGAAAAAATTAATTCTAAAGAGCATTCTAAAGAGGAAATAGAAGCTTGGAAAACATATGATACACCAAACAACATACGAGAGAAAATTCAAGATAAAGCCTTAAGAAACTTCATCGCCACAGAAAACAATCAAATTATCGGTTTTTTATCAATTGCTACAAATGAAGAACTATTAAATTCACTTTATGTAAAACCTTCTGCGAATGGAAAAGGAATTGGAACAGAACTTTTAGAAATCGCTGAACTACTACTAAAAAACAGAGGAAGTAAAAAAATCTCGGTAGTTTCAAGTAAATCAGCAGAAAAATTTTACAAAAAAAGAGGTTATCAAGAATTAAAAGAAATTGATGTAACTATCGAGAATACAAAATTCTCATTAAAAAAGATGACAAAAGACCTCTAAAATCCTCTCTATTATTTTATCATTTTCATATAATATAAATTCATCTATTTACTGAATAATATTTTAAATATGGACCAAGAAGAAATAATCAAAAAAGCCAAAAAAGGTGAAGCAGTTTCTCAAGAAGAAATTGATAATATGATTGCAAACAAGAAAAAAGAAGTTTACAAAAAAGCAGCTCTAAGCACCGTAATCGGTTTCATAATGGGATTTATTCCAAATATTCTGAGAAAATTCTTTAACAAAAAATAGGCAGAACAGTAAAGTCTAAATCGTGATCTTTTAAGCAATCTTTCATAAATTTCGAAGGGACGAAGTTTTTGTCAAAATCCTTCAGATTCTTGACCATTGGTTTAACTAAAAAACGATACTTAAATCTCACAAAAAGTTTTCTTATAAAACTAGTATTTTCTATTTCCGAAGAAATAAAATCATCAAAACTAGCCGTTTTTGGAATCTCCAATTCTGCCTCAAGACTAGAAGGAGAAGGGACAAACAAACCAAAGTCATGATGAGTATAAAACTTCTTAGCATTACAATTTGAGATCTTTCTTAAAACTTTTGGACCTAAAAACCTCATTATTCCATGAC
>CAYNUR010000287.1:0-1800 GCA_964400435.1 uncultured Candidatus Peribacteria bacterium | reverse complement strand
AAGAAGGCTGTCAAGAAGCCAGCTAAGAAGGCTGTTAAGAAACCAGCAAAGAAAGCTGTAAAGAAACCTGCCAAGAAGGTTGCCCCCAAGAAGAAGTAAATGATTAGTTCCTTGCAGATAAATAAACCATGGCCCTTCTAAGGGCCAACAATACTTGAAAAATATTTGTGTTCTAAACATGTATTTAATCGAATGAAATAAAATCATTGATAAAAATAATGTTGTATCATTCATTAAAACATCAACAAACTTCATTGGTAACAATCATAAATGCTGCAAGATAAGCAATTTGATAGCAAACACTTGTTTTCTGGTCAGAGGTGGAATGATCCTTGTTAAAATACAGTTGGATAATTTAGCCAATACAAATAAACTATTAATATACAAGTCATTCTTCCTGCCATAAACTGTAATTTTATCAGGTCAGACAAAAAGGGTTGCTAGTTTAAAGAAGTATGTAAAAAAAGTATTTTTTTTTATAAATTCATGACTAACATTAGCTTCTGCAGTTCATTATGTCCTTCCCGTGTTAAAAAGACATGTGGTACTTGCATTTAACTATTCCTGATATTCAAATTATTCGTTGGTATGAATACATTAGTGGGCAAATACTTATACAAATCTAAATGTTTTGGGCACCCAAAACATTATCATTGTTTCCAAGATGCTGGGATGTCAGCAAGAATTTGAAATATTTGTCAAATACACCTTCCTGCTTACAGTTAATTCAATTAAATATATTTCTAGACAATGTGTTGCATATTTCTCACTCACACAGGGACATTTTCTGAACTGCAAGCATATAATAAAATAATTTCATTTGCAATAAAATTTTCTTCATTTTCTCAAAGTATGAAAACAGTGGCAAATAATTCAATTTAAATATTAGGAAGTTTTAAAAGGGAGGAAGGGCAAGGAAGATAAGAGTAATGCAGAAGATTGTCATGTATTGGAAGTAAAACAAAAACAACAAATAGCTAAAAACAACAGAGAAAAGAAGGATGAGAGGTTGAGAAGCTATAATAATTTCAGCAGTTTAGTTTAAAAGTTGAGGCCAAATTTTGTAACTGACATTATTTGTTCATAGTTCGATATGAAGATGGATTATGAAATTTGTTAATCAAGTTAAGAGTTTGGAAACTATCACGTGATCCAACTTTTACAATGAAATTGTGCATTTTATCTACTATGTTTTAGTGTCAAGTTTGAGTACCACGACATGCATTATTTTTTCAAATATTACGGTATGAATAAGATTTTGTGAAATTTTGTCTCTCTTGGCTAGGAACTTCAAGTTTTGTACTTTCTCGTTCTGCTTGTAGAATAACTCCAATGCTATAAAAGGATCCCAGAACTCATGTCAATAGTAAAATGAAATAGATATAGGTCTTTTGCATATACAGACCCACTCCAACAAGATTATAATTTAATTGTTGATGTATAATTCTATGTCGCTTCAAGAAGTCATAAAATGGGAGAATTTGTTTTAAACATTATCCACATTATGAAATAATACAGGAAATTATTAAATTCCATACAATAAGTCTAATATGAGTCACAATAATATGGGCAGAAAATGACTAACAGTATAATATTTGAATCAGAGTCAAGATGCTTTCAGATAGACAAACATTGAGTTACATGTTCAAAGGGGTAATACAAACAGTGTGAGCAATATCCATAAGGCAGAAGCATAGAAAATCTTTAAGCCAAATGCTGTTGTATGGTTTCCCCCCAGTAAAAATAGTTCAACAATTATATAATGATAATTTTTATTCAACTATTAATAGACTTTACTAC
>CAYNUR010000286.1:0-1805 GCA_964400435.1 uncultured Candidatus Peribacteria bacterium | reverse complement strand
ATCTATGATTAATACCTTGAAATTTCTGCTTCTAGTTCTATTACCCTGTTTTTGATAAACTGTTCACGCTTACTTAAAGACATTATTTATGAGTCTGAAAAAAGAGAAGAAAAAATGTAAAAGTGGTTGATAACATGTAATAAAAAGACATGATCCAAAAACAAACAAAAAATTGGTTTGTATTATAACACAATCAAAACATAACAAGAGCTTTAAAAACTATTTAAAAACAATGCACAGACTGTGTATATTAATAACACAATAAGCTCCTTGTATGTTATCTGATCCTTACTGTTACCATGTTGCGCTTATCTGAATCCGTCTGTATAGGTTTAATTTCGCAATGCTTCTAAGAACTGAATATGTGGCAATGACCTTATACGCCTGACACACTCATTGTGGTCTTCATCACATAGGATGATGACTATATTTCTTTGGATGGAGGATGCATCAATGTAGCCTTCCAGATGTTGCAACAATCTCTTTGTTGCATGGGCTTGTTCAAACTTATCTAATAGAGGAGCATCATTTTTCTTGCTTTTGATTTGTTGAAAGGGGTTGACAACAATTACCCAATATTTATGATCTTCTTTTTTAAAGATTTTCATTCTTTCAATATTTTCTTTCAGTGTGTCAAGTGCAACATCTGAGGACATACTCTCTATAATTCCATGTCCCACTGGCCAATCAGATGCCAAAATTTTGGTAAAACATTTGCACTCCTGTAAAAATAGATTATATGTAAACATTATAGATAAACTATCTTTCTATATACCTTATGGTAGCATTGTGCTAACCCTCCTATATCAAGCTGGCACTTAAGATTTTGCAAAATATGAACAACGGTCTTCTTGAAATTCTGTAGATTATTGGACTGAACTCTGATTGATATGGTCCTGGCTTTTTTATTGTTTTCTAGGAATTTTAATAAGTGTTGGTCTTCTTTCTTTGTATCAGGAATACAAAATAGGTGTTCTTGTTGTTGGCACTTCATTTGTACTGCTCCTTTTGGAAGAACTTTCACAAATTCTTGTGTTTCCATTTCAGTAGTATAGCCATGGAAGGAGTGTTGGTTGTGGTGGGTTACTGAATTCTTTGTTGTAATAAGTGCCGGACACGCTTCTAAATTCTGTCTGATTATACCGCACTTTTTTACAACATTATTGTTGAACTTACATTCATGCATTTGTACATTGAAATTTTCTTTGCAAAAACGACATATTGCAGGTAAATTTTCTTCTGACAAAATCCTTCTGTAAAAGGAGGATTTTGATTTTGTAAATTCTTTTGGAAGGGATACAGGTGCAAATTCTTCATCAAGCTGTTTAAGCTTTTGAGCATACTTCATTTGCTTCTTTTTTTCTGCTAGGAAGTTTTCATTTTGAAATCTGTTTTTGTTATATATGTAAAAGAAAGACCCTGTAGGACAAATCTCACAATTTGCCATGAAATTTGGTAAATTGTTAGTTATTTGTATTTTGGCATCTGTAAGATCTGAGACGAAGAATTGCAGATCATGCCAAAACTTATTGTTGCGCATGTCTCTACTAAATAGGTGCATATCATTGTGTTCCAACTTACAGGCTCCGTTCTTCTCAACATTTTCCTTCACAAATTGATAAAACTTGAGGCGCTCAGCAACATTTTCAAGAGCATTCGCTGAATCTTGTTTAGAATCATCAGCAACTTGTAGACTTGATATGTGTTCTAAACCAACTTCTAGTGTAGACTTAATAACAGAAAAGGGTATTGAATCTGCCTTTTCAGTTTGACTGCGCAAATTTCCGCCAAAGATTGGCCGGAGT
>CAYNUR010000285.1:0-1805 GCA_964400435.1 uncultured Candidatus Peribacteria bacterium | reverse complement strand
CACAACAAAAAAAATAGGAAAAAAATAAACGCAAGGGGGATTTTTATAGATGACGATGGTGAAGGACTTAGAGACACAAGATCCAACAAATACTTAGAAATCATTGTCAAATGTAGAGGGAAAGAAAGCCAGATAGAGCAAGGAAGACCAAAAGTTCAGAACAAACTTAATGTTACAAGAATAGAAACAGAACATGAAAAAGCCATTAAAATAAATTGTATGAAGAGAAAAAAATTCCTAGAAGGGCATGATAATGTTAGAAATCCACCTTCCAAAAAGAAAAAAAAGATGATCAAAATGCACAAAGTTAGGACAGAAAGGTGTGTTCAGAATGCACAGAAACTGATAGAAGAAAACAGTAAAGAGAGACACATAAAACAGGAAATAAAACAGCATGTCCAACATCTCAACAAAAAAGACATTTTGAAAGGGTTGGGATTGAGTGAGTCTATTGATAAAAAAAGTGAATCAATGAACTATTTAAAAGAAACAGAAGACATTCTTTAGACCAAATGAAGGACATTGTTCCATTGTCAGTGTTTCGGTCAGTTCCTGGAGATCAGTTCATGAATTTGCAGGACATTAGGGTTAAAAAAATATTATTTGATTGTAAGAATTCGGATATTCTGACAGCTATCCAAAAAGTAACAAAATATGTAAATAAAAAAATGTCTGTTTCTCATAAAAACTGTAAGCTTGCTAAACTTATCAAACACACAGTGAAACAAAAAATTATAGAACAAAACATAATCCATTTGCAAACAATTGTATTTAAGAAATTGCAGACTTTGTATCCTCCAAAAAATATGACTAACTTTCGCAAACTTGTTACCAAAATAACAATGTCAGATTGTGATAGAACATGTGATCAATGTTTGCAGGAAAGTATAATTTATACTGATAAACATGTCATAAATGAAAATTTTGATGAACGTTCCAATACAAATCATTGTTGCCAAAAAATAACATTGCCCTCATGCATAGAACAAAATGTCGGAGCAGATTTGTTTAATATATGTGAAAAATGTCTCGAACACTCCATGGTTGCTCTGCAAACAGACATAAAGAATGTAAGAAGCAGTGTAATAGAGTGCACTTCTGAAAAAAACACATTTTGTCAAACAATAGTATTCCCAAAACACCTTAAAAGTGTATTGCTAGAGTACATGTCTAATATTCCAAAGGTGGATGAAGAAAAAGTATATTTATTCTCTTCGCAATTTATCACTTCAAATTTTCACTCATGGAAGGACCAAACAAATAAGAAAATGGAAGAAAACAAAATAGCAAGATTACAAACAAAAAAGAAAGCCATCAAGAAGAAAGAGGAGAAAAAAAATTACTGGTGCCGATCAAAAATTCTTGTCAAATTAGCTAGACAGAAGATTATGAATAACCCTCATATTTATATGAGGAGATGGGAAAAAAATCCAAAGGGCTTAGGAACAAGACAACCTGCAACCCAAACTCCATTTATAATAGAAGGAGCTGAAAATCCACCTGTAATTGAGAAGACAAATATTGTGTCGGATGTAACCATTTTAAGAGGCAAAAAAGCAGCAATTGCAAACAAACTTAGAAAATCTAATATGTCTCAGTTTTGGGAGGAATTTTATAAAGAAAACGAGAAAGATGACATGCAGGAAAAAAAGAAAAGTATTGCAAAGAAAAGAAATAGAAGGAATACTATTCAGAAAAGAAGACAACACTCCTTATATAGTTTTGATAGTTATTCAGATGCTCCTTTCAATTTTTTTGATAATTATTCAGATGTTCCTGTCAATTTTTTTGACAGAGAAGATTAG
>CAYNUR010000284.1:0-1811 GCA_964400435.1 uncultured Candidatus Peribacteria bacterium | reverse complement strand
TGTCTTATAATATGCTTTGTTTCAATTTTACACTTTGGGCACTTCATTGTATAATCATTTGATAGTTGATGGAATACCAATACTTTATCATTTTCTTTGTAAATGAATGGCTGATAATCCTTTATTCCAATAAGCCCAGGTGTAGGTGTGGAATTTATTGTCTCATGTTTCTGACTATTTTGTTGACTACTTCGTGTCTTTCGTCCTTGGCTTCCATCTTCAAGGCTTGCTATATTTGATGGAGATTCAGCTATAATTTGTTCAGCATTATTACTATGTGAAATAGAAGGAATGACATTTAAGTCTTTCTTACTCTGTATTTGGCTTACTTCAATTTTGGCTTCATTTACTATGTCTAGTGGATTTATATTGATAATCTTAGCAGATGGCATACTCATAATATCAGGATTCACGGTCTTAGTAAATTCCAGGTGGAAAATTTCTGTTGGGAGTAATGATTGATAATGGCAGCTTGATTTTGTCCCCAATGTAATGATTGGTCCATTACATGATTCTTCTGCATTGTCAAGGTTTCCACTTACTTGAATGAAGGGTTTGTCATCTCTACTTTTACAATCTACTATCCACAAGTCCAATTGTAAATACCAGGCTGTGGCTTGTACGAACCAGTAGTCCACCCATACCTTATCCTTGCTTAGTCTTGTCCAATATTCCCCCCATGATTCTCCTCTAATCCTACCCTCAAATTCATCATACTGTGTTTGAAATCTTGCTACATTGGGATGTTCTGATTTTGTAATGAATGTTCTTACAAGGTGCCTCAGTGCTTTAGGTCCTCGTGGATTTCTTGTTAGTGATTTCTTGGACACTTCCAGTTGTGTGTATATTTCAGGTCTTCTAAGCTGTTGAATTATTGCAATAGGGAAGCAATTTCCCAGCCCTTCTGTTAATTCGTCTAATTTGAGTGGGAGCCCTAATGCCATGACTGTTTGCATAATTTCATTGGCAATTATTCCTTCTGTTCTCACTACAAGTGGATAATCTTGATATTTTTCATTTGAAGTTGAAGCCATGTCTGTACCTACATATATTTTGTATTACAAAAGGAATAAAACTATGAAAAGAACTCCTCGATCTCAATTATAGAGTAGAATAAACGTCTATTTGGACTAGTTGAAAGAGAGATGAAGTTCTCAATGTGCAGCACCGTACTCTTTCTTTCGCCTCAAATATTTATTTCCCTATGAAATAAATATATGAATATAGACTTAACCCCATAAAATACCTATAAGGACTACTAGAAAGAGAGGTTTAGTGAAGTTCTCAATGTGCATCACCATTACTCTTTCTTTCATCTCAAGTATTTATTTCCCTGTGAAATAAATAAAAGAATATAGGTAAATAAAATTCCCACTTGCATCCACTTGATTTGGCATTTGAGTTTTGAAAATGAGGAGAACTTTTCATTGTTCTATTCCTTATTTGCACATATTAATGCTGCAAAATATGCAAACTACAACAACAAATGATATATCTGAGCCTGTTTAGAGCCTGAACCTTAAGCCTTGCTATAGAACATAGAAGGCTGTTGGCTACAATTTTCATTGTAGCTGGTAAAAGGAAACTCAAGGAGCACCATATCAAGACAGTGACTTAGGTGCAGTGACAAACTTACAATCCCAGAGTCATAACAGAGGCCAAACAACTTCAAGACTAGATTACTAATCCTTAAGCTCAAAGCAGATGACATGTGGTTTTAGCTACTGGGACAAGATGTCAATTCTACAGATATATCTTTGAAAATTGCAGTTCTAAGAAGCTACAGCCAAACCCACAGTTCTTCACTGCTT
>CAYNUR010000283.1:0-1814 GCA_964400435.1 uncultured Candidatus Peribacteria bacterium | reverse complement strand
TTAAATTACTATATCACCTAAGGCCTACAAATCTTGAATTAGAAAAAGAAAAATTCTTCAAAAACTTAAATTATTGTCCACAGTTTGAATATCCAGAACTTAAATTTGACCCCATTGAATTAATAAATAAGTTAGAAAAAATTGAAATTGAAGATTCTCCCTTGGGTAAAATCTTTGACAATAAAAAACAAGAAATAATTAGAAAAATAAATTTGTTAACATCTAATACAGCTGAAGAATTCACACAGAATTCAATTGCCCTTTATTCGAAACCTACAAATGAAGATTACGAAACATGTAAAAAGGAAATAATTGAAATGGAAATTTCAACTAACGAATTAGAAAAAATAGACTTAACGGACGAACATGCTAAAAAAGTTTTTGATGAAGTTTTTCAAAAATACGGTCTTAGCAACTGGAAAGCTAAGATAAAAGAAGGAATTGTCTCACGCTGCGTTGCTGGCAAAAAGAATAGGCTTTTGATTAGATCAGGCGCAAAATTCAGCAAAAAAGATATAAAATCACTAATAGTACATGAAATTGAAACCCACATACTTACTGCAGCAAATGGTAGCAAACAACCATATGAATTATTTAATCGAGGACTTGCAAATTACTTAGAAACGCAAGAAGGATTAGCAGTTTATAATGTCGAACAACAAATAGGGGATAAGTTTGAAGACAATTTTAAAGCTAGAGGACATGTACTAGCTATACACATTGGCCTAAACGGTTCATTCTCTAAAATTTATCATGAACTTAGAAAATTAGGAGTACCACAAAAAAATGCATTTAACTCAGCTTTAAAAGTAAAAAGAGGACTTAATGACACCTCAAAGCCAGGAGCATTCACAAAAGACTTCGTTTACTATAACGGCTACAAATCAATCAAAAAATTTGTCGAAAATGGTGGGAAAATTTCAGACCTATACATCGGAAAATTAAACCTCAAAGATCTAGAAATCGCAAAAAATATAGATGAATTAGAAGAACCTACCTTTTTACCAACATGGCTAAATACTAAATAATCATCATTGAATCACCAAAACTATAAAATCTATAGTTATTCGCTTTTGCTAATTCATAGATCTCAAGAATCTTTTCTATAGGTTTATCAACTCCTTTAGCTTCTAAAAATGAAGCAACCAACATAATTAATGTGCTTTTTGGTAAATGAAAATTTGTAATTAATCCATCAACAATCTTCCATTTATATGCTCCAGGGTAAATAAAAATATCAGTTTCACCTTTATTATCATCAAAGGTACTAGACTCAAGATCAAAAGTACTTTCTAATACCCTGACAGAAGTCGTTCCCACAGATATAATCCTTTTCGAGCCAACTGCATTATTCAAATCCAATTTAGATTCAGCAGGGATAAAAAAAGTCTCCGAATGCATAACATGCTTATCAAGGTCTTCAACAGAAACAGGAAGAAAAGTCCCAGCACCAACATGCAAAACAACATCAGTACAACCTACTCCCATCATATTAAGATTTGAAAACAAATTTTCAGTAAAATGCAGCCCTGCCGTCGGAGCAGCTACACTACCTTTTTCTTTAGCATAAGTTGTCTGATATTTTGGGTAATTCTCAGAATTATCTTCAATATATGGAGGTAACGGAGTTTTCCCAATGAAATCCAACAATTCATAAAAGCTTGAATAGTCATGGTTAAAATTAAGCAGTCGTCTTCCATCATCGAAAACCTTTTCAATTAAACAATTTACCGTATCATTAACTTTAATCTGTTTCCCAGTCTTAAAAAATCTCCCCGGCTTAACAAAGGCAATACATCTATTCTTATCAAGTA
>CAYNUR010000282.1:0-1817 GCA_964400435.1 uncultured Candidatus Peribacteria bacterium | reverse complement strand
AAGAATAGATTTCATTTTAGGCAATTCAAATGCCTGCATTTATTTTCAATATGTTGATATGAATGCAGGTCGGGACCATAAAGTTGCACTTGCGAGGTATGAAATATCAATTTCCTCATCAAGGGAATTTATTCCTAAAGACCGACTATTTCAAGGGTGGGTAATTCATAAAATGCTGGAAAATGATGAGGATTTTTTAAATCAAGCAAAATATATATTTGAAAAAGTTGGAGAAGAAATGGAGAATACTGGACGGGAGAGGGATCCATCTTTTTACTGGATAAAAGTTAAATCTGCTATTACTAATCTGGCTAAAGTGCGACAAAAGGAATTAATCCAGGAAGAAAATTCGAGGCTAGAAATGTTAAATAGCTTTTATTTCCTCATATTGGAGGACATATTTGAGGGAAAGGACTGTTCTGATGAATTTGAAGATGTAAAGAACCAATTGGACTTAATTTACCAAGATAGATCTAAAAGAAAAATTGACAAAATGAGGTGTATTGAAATTGACGATCAAATATATGATATCCATAAGCTGCAGAACCAGAAAAAAATTTGAGAACCAATCGAGGATAAAGGAAATAAAAATTGACGATATTAGGTATAAAGGTACTCCAAATGTAGTCAAAGCAATAGAAGAGAAAATGAGAGACGAGTTAAAATCTTTTGGGCAAGCAGATTTCAATGCACCTCCATCAGAAATGGAAGAGCACTTTCTCTCAAAGCTGAATAAAGTCAGGCTAAATGAAACTGAAATGGATGAGCTTCTTGCTCCTACAAATGAGGAGGAAATTGGCAACATTTTGGAAAATGAGGTGGATCCTGATTCTAGTCCTGGTGGAGATGGTATCACATAGTTTTTTTAAATGTTTTTGGAAGTGGGCTGCATTCAGAAAATTATACTTGCACTTTTTAAATTATACAAGGAAAAATGGCTCCTCTGGGTTGGCAGAAAACTGTGGTGTTATGACAGTGAAAAACAAGAAGGTTCAGTCAATAGAATACACTAAGAAAAGGAAACTTACCAAATTAAATAAGGATACAAACCTTGGTAATGGTAAAGTATGGGTAAATCGTCTAAAGAAAATAATTTTGCCCAAGATTCTTCCAAGAAATCAGTTTAATTGTCAGTCGACAGTTAATATTATTGATGAGATCAGAGAGATACGCTCAGTGAACAGTTTCTTAGTAGGTGATGGAAATTTGGAACAACAAAATGGAAGCATAATTAGTATAGACTTCAAAGATGCGTTCAGAAGTGTATCTTTGAGGTGGTTTAACTTAGTCATCCAAAGATTAGGAATACCACAGGAATTTATAGATTGGTTTTGGTCAATGTATAATGAACTATTTATAGTAATTGTGATAAACAAGTACAAATCTGGAAAAACTATAAATGAACAGGGATTCCTAGAAGGTCACCCACCGTCAATGGCAGCTTTCTGTATTTCTATGATACCTTTAATGGTGTCGGTGGAGGAGGTTATGTCCGGTATCGTCACCCCTGATGGCAGGAATCACAAGATAAAATTATTCGCTGATGATATAAAGTGCTTCATTAAAGATCTTGAAGAAATTGACCCAATTTATAAGGTTATTTCAAATTTTGAAAGTATTTCAGGTCTGATGATGCACAGAGATCCCAAACAAGAGAAATGCCATGCTCTTCCTTTTGGGAATCACAGAAAATTCCAGGATTGGCCAGAATGGGTAACAGTAAAATCAAAAATCAAAGTAATTGGTGCTCTTTTTAGTAACAGTGAAAGTATAGATAAATTAAATTCTGACCTGGTGTCACAAGCTTTTCATAATGC
>CAYNUR010000281.1:0-1820 GCA_964400435.1 uncultured Candidatus Peribacteria bacterium | reverse complement strand
ATAAATAATAATTTAGGGTTTGTATTGGTTCAAAAACGCGAGGTCTGGGCCCACTATTTCTCTATTATTTCCCTTGTAAAATTTGTAGTTACAATATTCTGTCTATTAGCGATTTCCAGACACACGACTCAGTTCAACATTCAAAACCACTCCCGATGGAAGTATGGTGCTTGGAAGGCAACTAAAGAGAGACACGTCGGTACTTTTTTATTTATGATCTTTATTTTCTAACAGTTTCTTCATTAGGAGGGGAAGGTCAGCCTAGGTTCGATTGCAGCTAAATAACAATTTTTCATGGTAAGTAAAGTTTGTAGTTAAAGTTTCCTTTCTAACAACGACTTTTCAGATACACGAGGTGGCGGAACATTCAAATCTACTCCTGAAGGAAGGATCTGGTTTTTGAGAGACAAGTTGGTATTAGTTTCGTTTTAAGCTTTCTTCTAACAGATTCTTCATTAGGAGAGGGAGGCCTAGGTTCGGGTGCAGTTGTAAAGTATGGAAAACTGTAAATTTTTCTTCCTTGTAATCAATGTTCTTTCAGAAAAATAGGAAAGATGCCTTCCTCCCACACCAAATCCGTGCATCAAGGCTGGAGCACTTGGTTAGTGTAGATTGTGTGATTTAAAGAAACACAAAGAGGCTGTGCATTCAAGTGACCAAGACACATTGGATTTGTTCTCCTTCGTTCTGAAGGACCTGGTCTAACCTGTGTCATGTGCCCATGGTTCCTGGGCTTTCTGACAGGAATTCTGAACAGAAAACTGACTTTTGCAAGCTGTGATAAAACCCACAAGAACCATGGTGCCTTTAGTAGTCACAAGTACCAGATTCATAGACTTGAGCTGGAAGCATTTAAAGATCTGTTGATGAAGAAGATTTTATGTTTGAATGTCATAAATGTGACATGAAGTTTGTCACTGAAATCTCCTTATTAGCACATTTCTAAGCTACATACAATCGAAGAAGAGGAAAATCTTAAACTCGTTTAACTAGAAAATCAAGAAAGTTATTGCCTTCTTTGCTACATAGTTTACAAAACTTCTTCGCTTCTTCTTCATTCCGATGAGCTGGATGCATTTGAAAAGGAACTCAGATCTGAGGATATGTAACATGGCTGCACTAAATGTGAAGGAGATTTTACAGTAAAATACGCTGGACGAACACATAAACTAACATCATGCAAACTTTGTGATGTTAGCTTGAAAACAGTGCAGGCCTTTGGGAACCACAAATACTAAGTTCACAAACTCGAGCTGGCAGCATTCAAAAGATTTTATGAAGAAAAGGATTTTATTTTGGCTGTTCATCGCGTGACAAGAAGTTTGTCACTCAAAGATCAGTTGTCTTCCACATTATAGAACGTCATGGAAAACTTAAGAAAAGGTCAACAGCTTAGATAGACTTTTGTAAGCTTTGTGGTGTTAACTTCAAAAACTATGGTTTATTTAGGAGTATAAGTGGTACAAGTCTGAGTTACAGCATTTCAAAATCTTACGTGGAAAGGATTTCATTTGAGTGCAAATCGTGCAACAAGAAGTTTGTTACTCAAACCTCTTTAGACTTTCATGTTCTGAAAAAACAGAACAACGAGGAAAATGCCCCCTATTAAGGCAGGAAAACAAGAAAGATACCGCCAGCTTTGTTATTATATAACCGTTCAGTAATTCTCAAGAAGCACAAGGAAACATCCATTCTTTTTTAGTTAGAAGCATTCGAGAGAGAACTAAATTCTGAGGATATGCAACATGTATGTACCAAATGTGAAAAGAGATTTTACAGCAAGAACACCCTGCCATATCACAAGAAGAGGAAGCACTAAC
>CAYNUR010000280.1:0-1822 GCA_964400435.1 uncultured Candidatus Peribacteria bacterium | reverse complement strand
GACAGAGACTTAATGTCTCTGTCTTTTAAATTTTGAGATTTTCTATTTAGAATTAGTCTCTTGGTTTAGCTTCATTCACGATGATTGCTCTACCGTCTAGCTCTTTTTCGTGCCACATTTCGATTGCAGCTTGAGCTTCTTCTGGAGATCCCATTTCTACAAATCCGAAACCTCTTGATCGACCTGTTTCACGATCAGTGATTACTTTTGCAGAAACTACAGTTCCAGCTTGTTCGAAAGCTTCTCTTAATTGGTCGTCTGTTACGCCCCAAGAGATACTTCCAACGAATAAATTAGTACCCATGTTTATCTAGGTAAAAGAATAAATTTGCAATTTATTGTACTCTCTGACCTTAATGAACATAAGAACCATTGAACTAATAATTGCAGCAATGAATATGACTGAAAATCAAAAATAAGTCAAGGCGAACATTTTCATGTTTGCCTTGGGTTATTTTTTTCCAATAAAACTGTTTAGTAATCTGTTTTGACAGGGTAACTAAATACGTCTTCAATTGGTAAGGCATAAAGCTCAAGCTTGGCTAGATCCTCAGAGATGGCTTTTGCTAATTCTGCTGAGCCAGATCTTACTAGTTCATTGTTTTCAAAATATGCTAAAGAGTTTTTTTCTGTGTAATTCTCAACAAAAGCGATTGCTACTCCATGAGGATAAACTTCACTCTTATCCCCTACTAAAATCATTCCACCTTTTACTAAATCTCGAGTTAGCTTTGCCAAATCAGCTGGGGCTACATCATTATCAAGTAATGTTTTAAAGGTTAAGAATACATCTTCAGATGAAAAATATACTGTGTCTGTATCATCTAAAATATTTACCTCTTTTTTAACTAATCCAAGGATTGTTTCTTCAACTAACTCTGGATTATCAACATTTGCATTTAATACAACTTCAAAATCAATTCCAGGGAAATATATTTCGAAATTATTTTTTGCTAAACTTGTTTGCTCAGGAATTCCATATATGACCCTTTGAATAGTTTGTTCACCTTCTTCATTGGTAGAAACCTGTGCTCCGATAAATCCTTGGCCAAAACTAAAACCGGCACTGAAGAAATTAAAGGCAAGAGTTACTAGTACACCGATTGAAAAGGCAATTAAAATATGGCCTGCATTCAATTTTGGTTGTGTCTTTTCTGCTTTCATTTTTATTAAGTTAGCTTAATTTGTTCTCATTATTATAGCAGAAAAATGCTATATTCTCAATTAATGAATGTTAAATTTAATTGAAAATGAAAAGATTTTTCTCAATTTCTATCTTAATTTTTTTGATTTTTCAAAGTGCTTGTATTATTCGTTTGGCTAAAAATGAAGGCGAATTTCATAGTGAAGCAAGAAAACTGATTGTACATCCTGGGGTTTGGGAGCATATAAATGATGATGTTGGATATTTAATTTGGCCTTATGAGATGATTGACCACAAAGGTAAAATTGAGATCTTTCGCTTTAGTAATGGATATTTTTCTGACATTGAGGTTAAAAATTCTTTGGAAGAAGCTAAGTATTTGGCTAAGTGGGCAAATAATGAGATTGCCAGTGTTGTAATTAATGGTGGTTATTTTAATGAAGATTATTCGCCTTCTGGATATTTGAAATCAAAGGATGAAGTTGTAGGAGAATTGTTCTTTGATTTTGATAAAAGTGGTTTTATTGTTAGTAAAGGAGAGGAACTAGAAATATTTGAGATTGCAGAATCTGAGAATTTAGAAAATTGGGAAAATGCTATTCAGAGTTATCCTTTTCTTATTAAAAATGGGCTTCCGGGGATAAAGACGCGTCCAGTCGCGATCCCGGACATCTTTTC
>CAYNUR010000279.1:0-1827 GCA_964400435.1 uncultured Candidatus Peribacteria bacterium | reverse complement strand
GGCAAGTGCTTACAAAAAATACTGGAGCAAGGTAAAACAACACTGCGAAGCACGGCACGACCTGTATCTGGAGCAAATCCCTTTTTCGGACTTTGCCGTTTTTAAGCAGCTTTTACAAACCATTCCCCAAGGCTACCAGCTACACCTGGCCAACAGCACTGCAGTGCGGTACACGCAGTTCTTCCGCATGCATCCCTCCTGGCCTGTGTATTGCAACCGAGGTACCGCCGGAATAGACGGCAGCGTATCTACCGCCATAGGTGCTTCCCTATACCACCCCACCCCTACCCTACTCATCACAGGCGATTTAAGTTTCTTCTACGACAGCAACGCCCTTTGGAACCATTACATACGAGCCGATTTTAGAATCGTCCTCATCAACAACAGTGGAGGCGGTATTTTTAAACTGCTGCAGGGCGTTGAGAAAACAAAAGAATACACCACCTTTTTTGAAACCCAACACCAACTCACCGCAGAGCACCTAGCCAACATGTACGGGTTCACCTATCAACACGCAACCAACACCCAACAACTGCAGCAACAATTACAAACATTCTACAAACCCTCCAACCGCCCAAAAATCTTAGAAATCGCCACCCCACCGCATATAAACCCCAAGATCTTTGCCGAGTACTTTACATTTCTATCTCAAGGTCTGTAACGCGGTAAGCACATATACAAACCCACAACACTTACTTTCCACACTTCATAAAACCCGAAACGTGTTTACCCCTACCTTTACCGTATGATTCAACTGGGAAACTACAACACCCTGCGCGTATTGCGCAGCACAAGCGTTGGCCTGTTTTTAGGCGATGACGAAGGCACCGAAGTATTACTACCCAACAAGTATGTGCCAAAAAACCTTACACCCGAAGAACACCTCACTGTATTTTGTTATTTAGACCACAAGGAGCGGCCGGTAGCTACCACGCTAAAGCCCAAGATTGTACGAAACAGCTTTGCGTACCTAGAAGTAGCGGAAGTCGGTAATTACGGCGCTTTTACGGATTGGGGCTTAGAGAAACACCTACTCGTTCCGTTTCGGGAGCAGGCTACTCCAATGCAAAAGGGCAAAAAGTACGTGGTACATTGTTATTTAGACGAGAAGACTTTTAGACTGGCAGGCTCTAGTAGAATAAATCGTTTCCTATCTAACACCGATATAAATTTTGAGGCGAACACCCCAGTCAAAATACTAGTCAGCAGAAAAACACCTCTCGGTTGGGAAGTTATTGTAGTCAACCAGCACAAAGGCTTAGTATTTAGCAACGAAGTATTTCAGCCTATTGCCATAGGCGACCAACTGCAGGGCTATATTAAAGCCCTACGCCCCGACGGTAAAATAGATGTAGCACTACAACCCTTAGGAACGCAAATGCTGGAACCCACTGCAAAACACATTCTAGAGCAGTTAGAACAACACGAGGGCTTTCTGCCTTTGCACGACAGATCGTCGCCACAAGCCATTGCACAGGTCTTGCAGTTGAGTAAAAAAGCGTTTAAAAAGGGAATAGGCGTGCTGTATCGCCAACGTAAAATAGTGCTTAAAGACGATGGCATTTATCTGCGGCGCTAAAATTATAGGGGTAAGGTGCGCTAAACGTATGATGCTGCTACCCTCACTACTCTGTTGGGTTTTCGGGTAGCAAGCGCTAGGAAACTCACACGGGCAAAGTCAACTGAAAATAGAGAGGTGTGGGTTACACCTCTTTAGGTTCTTTCTCTTTAGGTGCTGCCTTAACACTCGAAAGGCGAATACCAACAGGCAACATTGTTTTGTACTGGCGGTTTCTTTGTAAAAAACTTTTCACCTCAGTACTAGTA
>CAYNUR010000278.1:0-1831 GCA_964400435.1 uncultured Candidatus Peribacteria bacterium | reverse complement strand
GTCTTACTCTGCCGAGAGAATAAACTGCTGCTCTACATCCCAGTTGGCACGTACATCTAGGGTATCGGGATAGTGGCGTACGGTTTCGGGCTGTGTATGGGTAAGGTACCGGCCGGTATCCCATCGTCGGTTTCCATTCGCGTCAAAAACAACGCGAAGGAGGTACGAACCGGGGTTTAAGAGGTTAAATACAAAGGGTTGGGGAGTTGCCGCCCAGCTCTCGCGCTGTACCGTGCCGCTTTCGTCTGTTAGCTGTACCAGCACGGGGTACTCCACTGCACCGCTAAGAACAAGGCGTAAATTGCCATAGTCCGCATAACTCTGGGTAGCTACTGCATAATTTAAAGTGTCGTTTTGTGTGCCAAAGAAATCGGTAACGGCTCCGGGCAGCAAGGAGAAACGATACCGTTGATTGGGAGCCTTTTCAAAATCAAAATCAATTTGGTTGCGCACAGTATCTACCGTGTACGTGTACGGTGCCAGTACTGTATCGTTACGTACGAGCCCCATCCGGGTACTATTTACAGCTACAATAGGCGTGTTGGCCAGCAAGCTAAAGGTGTCGTTAAAATGCAGCGTTCCGGTACTTGTGGGCGTTAGGGTTAAAGAGTCTAATACTGCTTGCTGGGGTTTTAGGGTAAACGTATCGGTTTGCTGCAGGGCTGTATTGCGTACGGCAAATACTAGGGAGTCTACATCGGTAGGCGTTAGCCAATAATGTAGCGTATCCTTTTCCCTATCCTTTACCACACGGGTGGTTACCGAGTCGGGTAGTGGTTTCAACGGAGTAATCTGTACCGAACTAAAATCGCCCTCAAATCCAAAAACAATACGGTTTTTAGCGGCATAGCTCGGTAGCGAAACGCGGTAAGGAGGCTCTTCTTGGAAAAGCGTTAGCAAGTACACCGAGTCGGTGGGCAGCGTAATGGTATCCTCTAGGTAAGCCACCTTATCTAACCGAGGATCAAAGCGGTGGTTTTTATCGGCATCCTTTAGCGCAAACAGCTTATAGGCCCCGGGGCGCAGGTTGTTAAACGTAAAAAAAGGCAGGCTATCGCCTGTACTTGTTATATAGTTAGGCAAACTGTTGTACACGATGGAATCGGTATAGCTGCTATCCAGTGCATGGAGTAATACACTTACACTAGGGTCTGCCCTGCGGTTAAACGCGTCTTTTACGCCACCGGATAGGGTAAGCGAATCGAGATAAGGCCCGGTAGAAAACACATACGTTAAAAAGCTGTTGGCATTACCCTCGTGGTTATCTACAATACCCTGTCCAAAATTAAGGGTGTAGGTAGTATTCTCGCGCAAGGTATCTCTTATACGAACTTCTACATATTTGCTGGGGCCGCTAGTAGGCTTTAATTCCGGAGGGTATTGTAAGGGAGGTGACACTATGAGTTGATTTTGAATGTCTTGCAGCGTAACAAACTCATCAAAATACAAGCGGATGCGCTGAGCGTTAAAAGAAGTGGAACCGTTTTCGGGCTCGGCGCGCAAGAGTTGCGGGGGGCTCACATCTTCGGGGCCGCCGCTGGGGGTGCCGCGTCTGGCGCATTGCCACAGCGCGGCTCCCATACACAATAAAAAAAGAAGGCGGAGCAGGGGCAGGGCTGTTAAGTGCCGGAGAAGCATACTGCCGTCTCTTCGAGTGATTTTCCGTAGGAAAATTGTATCGAGAAGCGCCCCCTCTTTCCCCAAAGGGGGGAAGAGGTCTCGATACGCTCCAAATACCCGCCTGGCAGGATTTGGAGCACTACCTATGACAGATTCGCTATAAGCGTCAGTTCGAGTGCTTTGAAACGAAGTTTCAAAGTGTATCGAGAAC
>CAYNUR010000277.1:0-1834 GCA_964400435.1 uncultured Candidatus Peribacteria bacterium | reverse complement strand
CTCCCAGATGGGGCCTTGAATAAGATATGACAAATAAACTTAGATAAAAATAATCAGTTCTTCTTAGCGAGAGTTTTTTAAAGAAACTATGGCGAAACACTGGATACCTACCCCCTGTCCAAATGCAGTTAATTCTTCGCCACTTGTTGCAGTGATCCCTATCTTTGCCTTTGATAGATCGAGGAGTTCTGAAAGTGATTTTTTTATTTCTGAATTTAATGGATCAATCTTTGGAGTCTTACATTCGATCATCAATCCGAGGCTATTAATCTTTAGCTTTTTTTTATGCATTTTTTCTAAGATTATTTTCAGATATTTTTTACTATCAGTTTCTCCTTTTTCAAATTCAGGGTCAGCATAGAAGCCTAAAGATTTGTCTCCAATTGCTTGAGAGACTGCGTTAAAAATTGCATGTAAAATTACATCTCCATCTGAATTTGCTTCCAACTTTTTTTCTTCTTTTAAGTAAAGTCCTGCAAGGGTTAATCCTTTTTCGGTTTCAGAAAACATATGACTATCCTGCCCGATTCCTACTAGATAATTTTCAGGAGTATCTCCGAGTAAGCTTTTAACTTTTTTCAGATCTGTTCTTGTTGTTACTTTAAAATTCTCTTCTGAAGACTCTACATAAGAAACTTTTTCACCCAGGATCTCTACAAGCATTGCTTCATCTGTAACTTTTATTTTTTCTTTTTTTGCCTTTTTGAGTCCATCTTTTAGAAGTTTTGATTTCACAACCTGAGGAGTTTCAGCTGCAAATAATTTTTCTCTATTATGCGTTTTTATTATCTGTGAATCATCTTTATCTACCTCTTTAACTGTTGAATTGAGAAATCTTCCTACTATACATGATCCTTTTTTCTCAGCCAAAGTTATTGACTCTGAAATTTCTTCAAAAGATGGAAGAGGGTTAGCGCCATTGTGAACGATGCAGAGGTCGTGATCTGATAAATTGATTTTACTTAAAGCATTTTCAAGTGAATCTTGTCTTGTTTTACCACCCAGTACATAATTTTTAACTTTCTTAAATCTGTATTTTTTAACAAGTTCTTGAGCTCGTTTTTTATTTTCTTTATTTGTAACCAAAACTATTTCATGGACACTTGGATGGTCGTTGTAGGCCATGATTGAATAGTAAAGAAGTGGTTTTCTTTTTACCTCTACAAATAATTTATCTTCAGTTTTTGAAAATCTGGAACTTTTTCCTGCTGCTAAGATTATTGCGTAATTCATAATGAATTTTCTTTTGCTAGGGAATGGATGATATTCTTTCAATTAAATTTTTGCAAGTTTCTCAAAGATCTCTAGGAATTTTATTTCTCCTTTAAGAAATTCATCGATTATTTTTTCCTCTTTTTCAAGGAAGCTTTTCATCTCTTTAGAATTTTCTCTAAACTGTTTTTTTACAATTTCAATTCCTTTCAAATAATTATTTTGATGAATTGTAAGATTGTATTTTTTAGGATCAATCTGTTCGATATTTGCATTCGATTCTAATTCTAAAACTTCCTTAATTCCATTTTCCATGTGTTCAGTCATATCTGGTTGAGAAATATATGCATAAGGAAATTTTTCTCCTTCAAAATAAACCATTCCGTGAATCAAACATTCTGGATGAATCCTTATTTCAATCTTTTCTAAAGGAAGATTAAATAAATAGTGTGCCTCAATAATTTCAAAACCTTTGTTTAATAATGTTGCTGATTCTACTGAAATTTTTTGGCCCATTTTCCATTTTGGGTGATTAATAGTTTCTTCAATTGAAACTTTTTTTAAGTCTTCGAAACTCTTTTTATAAAAAGGTCCTCCGGAACAGGGGAGTATAATTTTATTT
>CAYNUR010000276.1:0-1834 GCA_964400435.1 uncultured Candidatus Peribacteria bacterium | reverse complement strand
ACTTACCTCTTGTGACGATAGTGAAAACTTGAGAGAAGTCTTTACTGTAGAGGAGGAAATATTTGATTCTGAAATTGAGGAACCAACTGAAACGCAAAAAATTTCAAATGAAAAACAAGTTATTGAGAATGAAATCATTGTGAATAATGAAATTTCCTTACCAGCTTTAATGGTTAAAGATTTTGATGGAAGAGAGTTAGAAACAGAGAATATATTGGTTGATAATGCGGATTACACTCGATACTACATTACCTATAAGAGTGGTGAATTAACTATTTCTGGAATAATGAATGTTCCCAAAGGTGAGGGGCCGTTCCCTGTACTAATTTTAAATCATGGATATATTGATCCTGTAATTTATACAAATGGGAGAGGGTTAAAACGTGAGCAAGATTACTTTGCTAAGGAAGGATTCATAGTCATCCATCCAGATTATAGGAATCATGCTTTTTCGACAAAAACAGAAAATGATCATTTGAATCTTCGACTTGGTTATACTGAAGATGTGATTAATGCAGTTTATGCCGTCAAGAATTCTGAATTTGAATATTTTGATAAAGAAAATATTGGTATGCTTGGTCATTCGATGGGTGGAGGTATAACTCAAAATATTATTGTTTCAAAACCCGACTTGATTCAAGCTGCTGTTCTTTATGCTCCTGTTAGTGCTGACTATAGAGATAACTTTGATAAATGGGGAAGAAATAATTCTGAGCGTGGACCTGGAGTACTAGAAGAATTTGGCGACTTTGACGAAAACCCACAATTTTGGGATGAAATCTCTCCTATTAATTATTTTGATAGAGTTGAGATTCCTATTTTGATCCAACATGGAACTGCTGATGAATCTACACCAATAGAATGGTCAAATAAAATTAACGAGGCACTTGAATTGGCTCAAGTTGATGTAACTTATAATGTATATGAGGGGGCTCCTCATGAGTTTATTGGTAATTGGAATACTTTTATGGAACGAAATACGACATTCTTTAATGAACATTTAAGGTAGCTATTATGAGATTTAATTTATTTTCGAAAAACAAGGAAGAAATAAAAGAGATTAATTA
This sequence comes from uncultured Candidatus Peribacteria bacterium, assembly GCA_964400435.1. Classification (GTDB taxonomy): domain Bacteria; phylum Patescibacteriota; class Gracilibacteria; order UBA1369; family LOWO2-01-FULL-3; genus CAYNUR01. The sequence continues at coordinate 767 of CAYNUR010000276.1, read as the reverse complement.
TTCAATTATGGGGTCACCATTTGGTCTAGCTTTGATAGGTTCAAGTTTAGGGAAAGTTTGCTGTCTGTGCTTTGGAGATAGTCGAAGTGACTTAATTCTAGAGCTGTCAAAAAAGTGGCCTGGGACTAAGATAGTTGAGAAAAAAGAAGCTGTTCACGAATTTATTTGTGAATTTTTGAGCGGAAAGCCTTTAACTGAGGATATTGATTTAATCCTTTGTGGAAGTAAATTTCAACAGATGGTTTGGAAAGAGCTTATGAATATCAATGAAGGAGAGTTGTCGAATTATGGAGAAATTGCGAATAAATTAGGTGGAAAAAACTATTCAAGGGCTGTTGGTCGTGCAGTTGGGCTAAATCCAATTGCTTATATTATTCCTTGCCACCGGGTAATAAAATCATCTGGTGAAATTAGCGGTTACCATTGGGGAGTTGAACGAAAAAGAAAAATGTTAAAGAATGAAGGGAGTTTTGGAATGTTAGTTGGTGAAATGAACTAGATATTCTAGATTTCCTTGCTTTCCTTTTACCGTACATTCTGTCCATGAATTGATTGTGAGGTTATTGTTTCTGCACCAATCTTTAAACTCTTTAAATATTTCATTAGCAACTTTTGGATCAAGGATTACACCCTTTTTGTTTACAACTTTTGGCCCGGCTTCAAACTGAGGTTTGAATAAAAGAACTGCTTCCGAGTTTGGACTTAAGAGATTTAATAAATCTTTGAGGATTTTTTACAATAATCAGTCATCAAATCATCATTCTCAA
>CAYNUR010000275.1:0-1837 GCA_964400435.1 uncultured Candidatus Peribacteria bacterium | reverse complement strand
CCTACTTTAATGAGGAGGTTTAGTTGAGCTTTTATGCCAAGTTTCATTGCTCTAGATTGTGTAGAAGTTGATGAAAAGTTTACGGTGGTGCTGGTTGGTTTAGTAGGGTCATTTTCACACCAACTACCAAGTTACACCAACCTGACATTGGGTTAGGTTCATGTTGGGTTGGACTTTAAGTGTAGCTGTATAATCGGTTCTTCCACAACACACACCGCACACCACACAGCACACACACACACACACCCGTGTCCTGTTACAAACTAAGCACTCTTCTCAGCTTTAACTATACTTTTACACATTAAACATAAACTTTAGCACTCTAAGTGCAGTATAGAGACTGAACACTAAACACTAAACACTGAACATTAAACACTAAACACAACACAACTTTTAGTTATTATATATTAACTTTAGCACTCTAAGGGCACTATAGACACTGAACACTAGACACTAAACACCAAACACTAAACTAAACTTTAAGCATTGCACATTTCTTTGCAATTTTTCAAATATTTATTGATAACCAACAATCTATTAATGAAAATCCCCAACAAATGTCAGTATCTTAATTTATAATGCCACATAAACACCAACCAAAATGCCAGACTATGATAAAACTTGTGACATGACATCCATATTAACTTGCTGTGGATTTACTCTGTCAAGCAAGTTACAATCTCTGTGGCGACTTAAAAACTGCTGTGGATTGCCTGGCAAAACAGCCGCCATATACCAAGCAGTGGAGCAGTGGCTACAACACCCAGCAAGCCGTTCACCAACAGGACATGCATCACCTGCAGTAGGGCCACATGCCCAGCACTTCAGTCTTGACATGCCAGGCGTTCGGAATCCCATATTGTTGAACATAGGTAGCGGCAAGTTAGAGCTTCTATACATGAGGATAACTGATCTCAATTTATCCCTCTTCATACGTGCAGGAATAAATGTAAGAAGCATTCTTACATTTTCCCAAGGCCAAAATAACCCATTGTTCCAGCCTGGTGGGCCCTGTGGCCCATGCAGCTCATTCCAAACATAGGCTTCTACTTGGGGTAGCTGAACTAACTGCTGGTGTCGGATTTGCATGTTGATGTGTTGTAGTTGGTTCACTTCAATCTTTCTAAGTTTCGTAACATATGAGTTACAGAGCCTTGGCTGGAAACTTCCTAAAGTCATGGATGTCAATTCATTGGGGTTTATTCCAACTACTCCTGTCTCAAAAGGATTCATAAGATTGACTCTTCTTATTCTGCCTTGTCTTAACTCTGCTTGAGTTGGCTTCTGAAATATATTAGGTCTGCTCCATGTTACATTGCTAAACTCTGACAAGGGATTCTCCATAACAATCCTGTTCCGTAAATCATCTCCATGTTGCATATAAGTATCAACAGTTGCATAGGTATGATGGAAGTTAGGGGTATAGTTACGTATTAGTATGTCTCCTACACACAACCAAATAAATATGTTTGGTTGGTTCTCAAATCCAGGAATATGACAAGCAGAGAAATACTGCTGGGCCATTTCGTACCTACAACCCATCAACTGCAGAGCATTTTCTTTTCCAAATAAACTCTCAACTTTCCATCTTGTCTTCTGAACAGTTACTGCACTTGTGTTTGCTGTCCTGGCTCTATGACGGTTATTTGGACCACGGTTCTGATAACTGCCAGCAGGATTAAAGTTTTGATCCAAATAATTTTCATCTGGCATACAAGGGAGAAAATATTGGAAGTTCCCATTGGACTGAATGACTAACTGATCTAAGAAGGCTGTAAATGATCTTCTGTTGGCACGGTCATATCACCACTTCCGAAATCCAGAATCTCCTGTAAAT
>CAYNUR010000274.1:0-1845 GCA_964400435.1 uncultured Candidatus Peribacteria bacterium | reverse complement strand
ATTATATATTATATCCGTACAAGGTCAAATAACAGATAGACTATAATTTGAACAAGAGCTCAAGCTATCACTGAGCACACGGTAGACTATAATTTTGGTCCTTGGGTCAAATATGGTTAATTTTTCAAGTTATTTCTTCAATTAACTTTTGTCTTACTTTTAATCTTTTCATCAGGTATTTTGCCACTAGCACAATCTCTTGTGTAGAGTCACTGTACAGCATGTCATATGTAAATTTTTCATTTTCACCAAACCCTTTACAAGTAATTAATTCACTTTCACTTTCTTCATTTTCACCACAGCCAGTACACAGCTTGTCTGTGTATTTCCACTTCTTGAACAATTTTATATCAAGATTTTTTGATCTAGCTTTAAACACAAATTTTGACACTTTTGTGTTCACATTTCCCTCAAATAAATAATCTTTTATTTTTAGATCCCTGAACTGTATGTTGCACATCTTTGATTGTTTATTTTTTTCCTCAATTAAATACTACATTAGTTTTTGTTTTCACTAATCTTTTAAATCTCCAACTTGAGAGATTTTCTATATCTTCCAATGACAGATTTATATCCAGTATTTTCAGGTATTTGTTACAGACTTCCATAAAATCGTTTTTAATTGGACTGTCACAAGTAGCTTTGAAGACCTGAAATATCATTGAGTCCTTTTTCTGTTTCAGAATATATTGCAGAAAGACAATTTTCCATTTCATAATTTCAAATCGAACAGGGTAAATTCCGAGCTCTAAATACTTAAATACATTGCTAGTATTTGAATCACATTCCAAAATCTTGTTCAGAAGTATTTCATCTGTTTGTTCCAATATCTTTATGTCCTTCTCAGACAAATTAACCCATGCTTCAGAATTTAGAAGAATTGAGGACAGCAGTAAACTTGACCTTAATATCAGGGCCACTTCAAAGTAATATTTGCCAAAGAAAATAGTCTCCAGAATATTCATTATCTCATTGATGATTCCAAGTCCTTTACCTTTCCTGGCCATTACATTCTTGGAATGTTTTCCATCAGCAGAAATCACATCTCCCAAGTAGACTTGTTCCTGCTCAACCTTCATTTTCTTGTCACCCACAAATAGCTCCTCTTGGGAGCATTCTCCAGTAACTGTGTCAATAACAACCTCCACCTCCCAGCCACCAACTTAAAGATCCTTGCAGATTGTTGCATTGGAACTTCTTCCTACATGGAGCTTCTTACACTTGGTAGTTCCAAACTGGAGTTTTTTCATTCCAGTCTTGGAATTAATGAACTGATTCATCATTGTAGTTTTGAAACCACATGTCGATATTGTAAATAAGTCATCGACGAGCCCCAGTGGAGGTATTGGAACCAGGTCTTTGTAAAAATACAGATGCTTTTCATTCAGTAAACACTCCTTGCCCATTGTATCCACCTGTAGACTTGAGATCAATGGAGCCAGTACATCCCCTTGCATTACAATCTCTTCAAATACTTCTCTAGAGGAAAGTCCATTGGGGGTTTGGACAGCTACAAAGCTTTCCTTGTTAGCTTCATATATCAGTGCAAGGTTATCATCAACTATTCCAGCTTCAAACACATCATTGAGACACTCAAATAAGCATTCACTGTTAGACATCTGCTTATAATCCAAAATCATAATATCAATTGGTTGTTTAGACTCCTTGCTCAAGACATCATGGATTATTGAATTGACAACAAAGATGTTTTTTTCTAATATTCTTCATCTTCCTAGCACCAATATTAGAATCTGACATGCTTCTTTCAATGATGTCATACTTGTCTTTATAGATTAACTTCATGAGAATAGTTCTAAAGATGCTCAAAATAAAGATTCCTCTGTC
>CAYNUR010000273.1:0-1846 GCA_964400435.1 uncultured Candidatus Peribacteria bacterium | reverse complement strand
TAATTTCAGTCGGATTAATTCTTGCTAACTCCTCCTCAAAATCTTCAAACTTATCAAATTCACTAACTTTAAATTCTCCAGTAGTTACATCTGCATAGGCAAAAGCAAGGTTTTCCTCTTTCTTCGAAGAATTAGAGACAACACAACCAATGTAGTTATTATTATTGCCTTCCAAAACTTTCTCATCAAAAGTTGTCCCAGGGGTTATTACTCTAACAACCTCTCTCTCTACAATTCCTTTACCATCTGGCTGAGTAACTTGATCACAAAGTGCCACTTTTTTACCTGCTTGCGTCAATTTATAAAGATAGTTATCCAATGCATGAAATGGAATCCCACACATATCAACCTGGTTTGGTCCCTTATTCCTAGCTGTTAAGGCAATTTCAAGAATTTTCGATGCCTCAACTGCATCGTCAAAAAACATTTCATAAAAATCCCCAAGCCTGAACATAAGAATACAATCTTCATAATTCTTCTTTATCTCATGATATTGAGCCATCATCGGTGTCATCTTAGCCATAATCCTAAAAAAAATTAGATATTTCTGGATTCACATTCTACTCATAAAGCTATGAAATCTACCAGAATTAAGCCCTAATTCTTATTGCAAAGTTTTATTAACTGCAGCATTAATATGGTCAATTAACATCCAGTAAAGGATAAACATCAATCACAACCTCTTCATAAGGATGTGCTTCACGAATTTTCTCGACAATCTCTTTATACTTTTCAAATTCACAAACAGTCTCAATTCTTTCTTCAATAACTTCTTCAACTTTACCTGCAGTTCCTATAAACGGATCTGAACCATTTAAAGGTCTAAATCTTCCAACACCTTCAACACTGAAACTACAGTAGTCATAATTTCCAATATGACCCGCTCCCGACTCGGCTAACGTTTCGCGAATAATATTTCCATGTGTTTTTGGAACAAAAACAACAATTTTTACGTATTCAAATTTCATATCAAATTCCATAAGAAATAATATCTTTACCTGAAGTATTACGGATTTTATCGATTGCACCAAACAGTTTTTCTTCTTCCATTAAATTCTCAAAAAGAACTAAATTATATTTTTTCACTAATCCAGTTAAGCAAACACCAAGCAATCTTATTGGATATTGAGTTTCAACATTTTCAAAAAATAAACTTTTGACCACGGGTAATATTCTTTTATCGGTAGAGCAAGGATAGGGGAGAACTGATTGAAAGGATTTGTTTTTAAAGCCTTTCTTGTACTTTTTGTGGTTATTAGTTTTATATCGAATTTTTAATGAAATAGTTTGAGCTTTCATTCCTTGCATCCTTAACCTCCAACAAACTTTATTTGTAAGTTTTTTTAGCTTTTCTATTGCTTCATTTTGATCATGTATGGGATGAAAAAATGTATTTTCATTTGAAATAGATTTTGGAGTTCTTTTTGATGATCTAACCTTGCGGTTATCAATACCCATTGATCTTTTCCAAAGCCCTACAAAGCTCATACCAAACTTTGTAAGAACTTCAGTTAATCCAAGTTTACTAATGTCTCCAAGCTTATTTAAATCGTACATTTGTAAAATTTCGAAAGATTTTGGGCCAACACCAGGCATCGCATTAACTGGTAAATTTTCTAAAAATTCTAATTCTTTTCCAAAAGGAATTATTGTTAATTTATGTGGTTTGTTATTTGATGAGGCAATTTTAGCAACTGTTTTACTACTACCTAATCCACCAGAGACAGAAATTCCCAATTCTTTATTAATTCTAAAAAGAATATCTCTAGCTAACTCAGCTGGAGTCTTTTTAAACATTTCAAAACAACCATTTAAATCTAAATAATCCTCATCAATTGAGACCATT
>CAYNUR010000272.1:0-1866 GCA_964400435.1 uncultured Candidatus Peribacteria bacterium | reverse complement strand
ATTGTTACCTCTTTTAATGATTTTTACAATGCCTGTGCTTCCATCCATAATAACCTCATCTCCCGCTTTCAACTGTTCCATCAATCCTGTGATGCCAACAATACAAGGAATGTTCATTTCTCTGGAAACGATAGCTGCATGACTCAGCAAACTACCTCTTTCCGTCAGTATTCCTGAAGCTGCAGGAAACATCACCACATAACCCGGATCTGTAGCATAAGTTGCCATGATCTGGTCTTTAGGAAAAGTGTGTGCTGTCTCTGTAACCTTACAGATTGTAGCCCTAACAACTCCGGGTGAACAGGGAATACCTTGCAGTTCGGTAACGTTACAGTTTTCAGTATGTACTGCCTTTTCTAGAATAATGCTTTGCTTACCATTAGTGATTACTCGTTCAGGAAGAGGGAGATCATTGAATAGGTTATATTCTCTCTTCCTATCAGATACTAACTGTTTTAAATCCAATACTTTTTGCTTTCTAATCGTTTGATCAAGCTCATCAAGTTTTAAATAGAAAACATCTCTCTCATTATCTAAACTGTTTTGCCTCACAAGCCTTTTGCCGATCTTAATCATAAAAGACCGTACTCTGCCAAAGCCTAATGTCCTATAATAGCGCAGGTTTTCCCTATTGGCTACTAAGTACTTTGCTTTATTCAGTACATGCTTGAATATGCGTTTTTTTATAGAGCTATTCCCAATATGCTCTAATACCAAGTCGTAAGCGTCTTTGCTTGAAGTTGTATCGTTAAATGGCCTGACTTTTATATCGTTTACTGTATACTCTTTTATTACAGCTATTAACTTTTCAGGTGCTTGTTTATAGGTTATGGTTTCCAGCTTTAGCTCTGCTACACAGCGTTCCCCCCAAGTGTTTAGGTATGTTGTCACCGCCTTATATTCTTTTTCAAACCGAGGCTCTTGAAGTTTTTGCCATACATTATAGGGCGAATAGTCTAGTAACATTTGTTTCACCTCCTTATTCGAAGTAAGTGTATTGATGAGTTCCGGAATAAGACGCAAAGGCTGTGTGGTAATAATATCTTTGGTGTCTGCCAATAACTCATTATGTAGTCCCGATTGCTCCGGCACATATTTTTGACATTGTTTCTGAAGGGTGCCAAAGTAGATCATTGCAAAGAAGTCGTTAACCAGCGGTGCTTTCCACTTTGCTGACATCAATCTCTCAAATTCATAATAGTCTTTAAACAATTCCTCTAAAGAACTATCGGTATAATCTTTTTGCTCGAATTGATCATAGATATCATGAAAATCAGCGATGAATTTTTTCTTTTGTTTTTTGACAGTAAAGGCATTATAACTGATATGTAAAATTGCCTTCGCAACATACAGGTAATCGCGAAATGAAGATTTTGGAACCTCTTTTATCAAAAGCTCCGGTTTGTCTTTTACACCCATCATGGTTTCCATGAATTCGGCATTCAGGTTATATCCGGGCAATAAAGAGAGTACGGTGTACCAGCTATTAAGATTATAGTACACGCTACCATTCAGCAGGCCAAGCATATTATTGTAAGAATATTGGTGTTGCGATATTCTACGCTTAGGTATACCTAATACTTTTGATAGCTGTATATAAACAGCAGCATACATTTTCTCAATAAAAGAGAAGGTAAGAGGCAATGTCAAGCCCGGATAGCTCTCTATAATGTTACTATTATCATAAACAATTTTCTCTTCATTTATGGTGGTTGTAATAGGTCTGCTTTGTAGAAGCTTTAGGTTGCTATCGATGTATGCAAATTCTATATCCTGTGGAGACCCGAACAGTTTACTAATGCCATTTACAGTTTTTGCTAGCGATATAATTTCACCATCATTCAGTAGTGGTGTAGACTGTATATG